>JABXHZ010000430.1 GCA_013373335.1 Cyclobacteriaceae bacterium
CTTTTTGATCCTCTGATTTTACGGCATAAATAAACTCCAGCCAGTGGGCTTTTTCCTTTTTTTCCAAAGCTTGGAAAGCTTCGAATTTCCCTGGGCAGTCTTTCAGGCATTCTATTAATTCGAACGGTGCCCGCGAAGGTGCTTCAGGAATTATCAAAAGTAAATGGATGGAATCTCCTGCTTCTTTTTTGATCTCTTTTGAGATGGGTAAAAACAAGCTGCCATCACCCATTGGCATTAGATGCTTTTTCTCAAAAGAATAGTCATCGATTTTTCCAGAAACGAGACGCATTCCAAAATAATGGCCTTTCTTTTCAAAGGAAAGGGGTATTGTGGCATAGGTCCATCCTCCTTTTCCTGAGAATTTTTCCAGATAAATGGTTCCTTCAAAAATCTTTTTCATAAAAAAAGCAGGACAAACGTCCTGCTATCAAGTTTTTAAATCTTAATCATTTGGACCAAATCGCCATCGAACATTAAATCCAAAGCCATCTCCAACGAATCGGGTATTTTCCACGATGACGAATACTGGTCGATAATCTGCACCGATTGTGATGGGAACATCCGCAAAGGCATATTCAATCCCGATTTCACCTGCTGCTCCTAAGGTAAATGGGTCACCTAGGAATAAAGAAGGACCAAATCCTGCGTACCAATTGAAGTCGCTGCTTCCTACAGGTCTGAAAATCGGGTTCCACAAGGCATCAATTCCAACACCTCCGCCGCCAAAGCTGACGTCAGCATGTATTCTGGAAAAATCTCCCAAGGCGAATACCCCGTCTACAGCGACATTATTTCCCGAGAAGCTTCCAAATCGGATACCTACTTCTTGAGAGTAGGCTTCTACACTGACAAAAAGGGTCAGAAAAAAGAAAATAGAGAGTAATTGAAGTTTTTTCATATAAAATTTGAGTTAGAGGATTCAATCCTTTGATACATAATTATACACAATTCCAGCCAAAATCGCACCAATTATGGGAGCTATCCAAAAAAGCCAAAGCTGTTGTAGATAAATCCCTCCTGCAAAAATTGCTTGGGACGTACTTCTTGCAGGGTTAACGGAAGTATTGGTCACGGGAATACTGATTAAGTGGATTAATACCAAGGCTAGACCAATGGCAAGACCGGCAAAGCCAGCCGGGGCTTTTGCATCAGTGGCTCCCAAAATAACCATCAAAAAGAAAAAGGTCATGACAATTTCGGTAACCAAAGCTGCCATCATCGAATAACCTCCCGGAGAAGCCTCACCAAATCCATTGGAGGCAAATCCACCAATATCTACTCCTGATTTTCCGGTTGCGATCAAATACAAAATACCCGCACCTGCTAGACCACCAAGGACCTGAGCGATGATGTAAGGAATTAAATCTTTTCTTTCAAACCTTCCTCCAATCCATAGCCCCACCGAAACGGCTGGATTTAGATGGCATCCTGAAATGTGACCAATTGCATAGGCCATGGTAACAACCGTCAAACCGAATGCAAACGCCACTCCAACAAATCCAATTCCCAACTCTGGGAAACCAGCTGCTAAAACTGCACTACCACAGCCACCCAATACCAACCAAAGGGTTCCAATAAATTCTGCAAATAGCTTTTTCATAAAAATATTTTTTTGAGTTTATTAAAAATAGAAAAATATTAAGTTGAATATTGGCATTTAGTTATTTTTTTCGCCAAATAAAATGGTTAATCCAATTCGAACGATTTCCTCTACCAAAAGCTCCATGTCCTCAAAACGGGTTCGCTGATTTACATTTGCTACCCGAAGGGTGAATTTTCCATTCAAAATCGTCGAACTCGGTGAAGCAATTCCTTCTTCCTGCAGGCGCACAAGAATTTCTCGGTTAAGATTTCGAATTTCTTCTTCGGTTAATCCTTTTTGTGTCATCCGAAAGCAGGTAATACTCATGGATGTAGGTGCCATGAGTTCCAAATAGGGGTTCTCCAAAACCAATTGAGTTAGGTATTCAGCTTGCCTGTTATTTTGTGCAATCATTTGGGCATATTTTTCCCGCCCATGTTCTTTGAGAGACATCCAGATTTTGAGTGCCTTAAAGCCTCTCGATAATTCAAATCCATAATGATTAATGGAATCCAATCCCCCAGAAAGCCCTCTACTTTCTTGAAGTAAATAGTTTGGGGTGTAGGCAAAAGCATCTCGATGTTTTTTGGCATCTCGAATGAGAGTACATCCCACTTCATAAGGTACATATAGCCATTTATGGAGGTCGAATGCAAGACTATCTGCTTCTTCAATGGCTTTTAACCGATCAGCATAAACGGGATCCAATTTGGCTAGGGCTCCATAAGCTCCGTCTATATGAAACCACAAGCCATATTCTCTGGAGATTTCAAGAAGCTCATCGAGAGGATCAATAGCCGCAGTATTGACAGTTCCGGCGGTTCCAACAATTGCAAAGGGGCTGAGTCCTAATTTTAAATCTGCCTCAATTTGATCCCGCAATAGGTCGGATCGCATTTCGAAGGCTTCATTTACGGGAATATTGCGGACAAATTCGCTCCCTATTCCTAGAATTTCAGCAGCTTTCTTGATACAGGCATGGGTTTCGGTAGAGCAATAAAGAACCAATTGCTTTCCATAATCTACTAATCCTTTTTGACGGATTTTTCCCTCACCGAAGGCATTTCGAGCAACCGTCAAAGCCGTAATATTTGCCATAGATCCACCGCTTACCAGAATTCCGGAAGCATCGCTGGGAAAGCCCATTAATTCCTTACACCAATTGACCACTTGCCGATCCACATACATGGCTGAGTGCTCCCCGATGGTGGTGTTTGGATTCATGCCCGAAGCCATTAAATCTGCAAAAGTTCCAAGTGGAGTTCCCGTTCCCTGTATCCAAGCAAAAAATCTCGGATGTACATTTCCTTTATTGTAAGGGAATATCGTAGTCTTGAAATCATCATATACAGCTTTGGGATCCTGACCCTCCTGAGGAATGGATTCGTTGAAGCTTTTCTTAATCTCCTCAGGAATGGGCCTCCAAATCTTTTCATTACGGATTCCTTTCCAATAATCAATCAGATCATCAATCATCTGATGTCCCAATTCTCGCATAGATTCCCAGTCTTGGGGATCCAGGGTTTGATTTTTAGGTTTATTCATGGTGTATGTTTTGGTGGAAAGGCTATGAAAAGAAGTTTTTCAAGCTGGACTACGAGATTCTACTCCAATTGACGGCTGATTTTTTTTGTTGTTGGATTTGTTTCAAGATTGGCTGGTTTTCAGGTAAAGTTAAATGCGGATCAGCAGCCAATAGCTGTTGAGCCGCATCTCGAGCTAAGGTCAAAAGCCCTGCATCCCTACTTAAATCCGCGATCAGGAGATCGGTTACTCCGCTTTGTTGTGTGCCCATAAGATCCCCTGGGCCTCGAAGACGAAGATCGACATCAGCGATTTCAAATCCATCGTTTGTTCGCACCATGGTTTCCAGTCGAATTCTTGAATCCTTGGACAATTCGTATTTGCTCATCAAAATACAATAGCTTTGTTCGGCACCTCGTCCAACTCTTCCCCGTAATTGATGCAATTGGGACAAGCCAAAGCGTTCGGCGTTCTCGATAATCATGACAGAGGCATTGGGTACGTTTACGCCTACCTCAATGACCGTGGTTGCTACCATGATTTTGGTTTCCCCTTTGACAAATCGCTGCATCTCAAAATCTTTTGCATCGGCTTTCATGCTTCCATGGACTATGCTGAGTGGATACTGAGGAAAAGCCCGTGCAATGCTTTCATATCCATCCATGAGATTCTTAAGGTTGAGTTTTTCCGATTCCTCGATTAATGGGTATACGATATATACCTGCCGTCCTTTTTGGATTTCCTGATTGATAAAACCAAATACCTTCAATCGGTCCTTGTCGTATCGGTGAACCGTCTGAATGGGTTTTCGTCCTGCCGGTAACTCATCAATTACGGAAACATCCAAATCTCCATACAGGGTCATAGCCAGAGTGCGGGGAATGGGTGTGGCCGTCATAACCAATACATGCGGGAAAAATTCTTCGTTTTTGGCCCATAATTTTGCCCGTTGGGCTACGCCAAACCGGTGCTGTTCATCCACGATCGCTAATCCCAAATTCTGGAATTGTACTACATCCTCCAAAAGCGCATGGGTACCGATTAGAATTTTTAATTCACCGTTTAAAAGTTCCTCGTGAATGGTTTTCCTAGCTGATTTTTTCACCGAACCCGTTAATAGGGCAATTTTGATCCCCATCATATCGGCATATTCCTTCAAGCCCTCATAATGCTGGTTGGCAAGGATTTCGGTTGGAGCCATGAGGCAAGCTTGTGCTCCTGATCCGATGGCAATCAACATGCAAATAAAAGCTACCATGGTCTTTCCACTCCCCACATCTCCCTGAATCAGGCGATTCATTTGCTTTCCCGATTTCATGTCCTGATAGGATTCTCGAATGACGCGTTTCTGTGCCCCGGTTAACTCAAATGGGATATGATTTTGGTAAAAGTCTGTCACTAAGGAGGTATTATCCAGTATTTGGCCTCGGAATTTCTCCGTTCTAGCGACTTTCATTTTTAAGAGTCGCAATTGTAAAAAAAAGAACTCTTCGAATTTTAAACGTTTTCGCGCTCGTTGGAGCAGTTCGGGACGACTTGGAAAGTGAATTTCCCGTAAGGCTTCCTTTTTTTCGATCAGTTGATACTGCTCCAAAATACCCGAAGGAAGCGTTTCCTGAATATAAGGCAAACTCGCTTGTACCAGCTGCTCCATGAGTTTGGAAATTCCTCTTGAATCGAGGAATCTTGAGCGAAGTTTTTCTGTGGTCGAGTAGACTGGCTGGAAACTGTTTCGGTTTTCAGAGGCTTGGCTCAATGGTTCCATTTCAGGATGCGCAATGCTCCACTTTCGGCCAAATTGAGCTGGTTTTCCAAAGAAAATGAATACACTTCCGATGGGGAGTTTCTTTTGAACCCATTGAATACCTTTAAACCAAGTCATTTCCATTTCCCCGGTTTCATCGGCAACATGAGCCACCAAACGCTTTTTCCCTCCTACACCAACGATTTCCATTTTCATTACCCGTGCAATGACCTGGACATTTTCTAAATCTGGATTGAGTTGGTGGATTTTATAAAACTTGCTCCGGTCCTCGTAGCGAAAGGGATAATGTTGCAACAAATCCCCATAGGTAAAAATCTGGAGCTCTTTATTGAGCAGCTCGGCACGTTGAGGACCGACTCCTTTGAGGAACTCTATTTTGGTGGAAAAAAAACCAGACAAGGGAAGGATGAATTTGTGAAAGGCAATTTAATCTTGGCAGGAAAATTTTACCAAGTTTTCCTGCTAATTGTCTGAAGGCTGAACCTTTTCCATGGCTTTTTTCCAGATATCGAGCAAAATCTCACGCTTTGCCTGTTGATCACGAAGAAGGATCATTTGATTTTTTGCCCGGTGGAGGTTCTGTTCTGGATAGTGAACCCGATAATACACATTCCCTTGAAGGTGATCTGTAAAAAAACGAAGGCCCATCATGCAGGTCATCACCTCTCCCCCTAATAGAAGTGATTCAAATTCTTCGGATGAAACTAAGTGCTTAATACCTTCCAAATACCCCAGCATCAATTGCTCAAAAATTCCCTCCTGAAGACGAATCTCATCCCATTTCGTACTGGTCTCAGGAATACTGCAGGCTACCGTCCGTACCAAATCCCCAAAATCATA
>JABXHZ010000446.1 GCA_013373335.1 Cyclobacteriaceae bacterium
CAATCTCATGGTACGTTCAAAATGCTGTTTAACGGTTTGTATAAATAAAAATTATTAGCCTGATTTCTTGAAATCCGCACTTTTCCAAAAGTGCGGATTTTTTATTTTCCTTGAGTTGTTGGTTCATTAAACTCTTGCTCAAATAATCTCGTCTTAGCAGTGGATAATTAGTGCATACCAACGATGGATACCTACCAGCATTATATTCAAGCTGAACTCACCTCTTGGCTTTATCAAATGAAAAAACCTCCTTCTATTGGGAGCAGGCTAGCGCATGGTGTTCAGAAAAAAATTAATCAAATAATTCCTGAAAAAGTCCATAGGGTAGTGACAGCGGCCATCGAAAATATGGTCAAAGTAGTAATTGCCGGCTCCTCTTGGATTGTCCCGAAGGCATCGGCTCAATTATCCATCAAAGAGCGAGAAATGAAGGTTCGCAGCCGAATCAAATGGTATCGAAATTCAGCATCTGCTGAGGGAGCGATTACCGGAGCGGGAGGGATTTTAATGGGTTTCGCTGATTTTCCTGCCTTTTTAGCGATTAAAATGAAAATGCTCTTTGATATCGCAGCACTTTATGGATTTGATACGAGGGACTATCAGGAGCGATTGTTTTTACTTCATGTATTCCAATTGAGCTTTTCATCCCAAAGGCGAAGGAATGAGCTAATTGACCGGATTGAAAACTGGGATACTTACCGGGACCATCTCCCCAAGACCTTTGATGATTTTGATTGGAAAACCTTTCAGTTGGATTATCGAGACTACATGGATTTGGCAAAATTGGCTCAATTAATCCCTATTGTAGGGGCTCCTGTGGGTGCTATAGCGAACTATAAACTAACAGAACAACTCGGGAAAAATGCAATGAATGCCTTTAGACTTCGATTATGGACATAAAAAAACCTCCCATTTTGGGAGGTTTTTTGTTGATCCACTAGGGCTCGAACCTAGACTCTTCTGAACCAAAATCAGACGTGTTGCCAGTTACACCATGGATCAGTCCGTTAAAGTGTCACAAAGGTAGAGTTCTGTATTTTTTTTTCCAAACTCCTCTAGAAAGAATTTTAAAATTTTCCATTGCTATACTGGGAATCAAGGCTTTTTAGGCTAAAGAGGTAAAATTTTTTCAAAAAAAATCACAAAAAAATCCCTTTAAATTCATTCCGCAATCGATTGAAAAATTACAATACTGTTAATTTTCAGTATGTTATATTGATAAATTCGAAATAATTACCTTGTTTTGTTTCGAAAATTAAGAAAACACAAACATTTAGCTATGAGCGTAGAAAAAATGGAAAAGACCGTTATCGAAGCGGTCAACAAATTGGAAAAGCTGAAAGTCGGAGACTCTTTGGCTGCTGAATTGTCTTGGTGCTGGTTTAGCTACAAGAATGATCAAAATCCAGTAGGATTGATCGAGAAGGGTGAGAAGGCTTTGGAATTGTTCAAAGCTGCTCGCGAGAAAAACAGTAGAGCTGTTTCCAAGAAATTGGTAGAAGATCTAGAAAAGATCTTGGTATTGAACTAAAAAAAAGGGCTGATTAATCAGCCCTTTTTTATTGGTTGATTGTTGAGCTTATTCAGCTACAACGACAAATTTCACGTCAGTTTTAACTTCTCTGTGAAGATCAACTTCTGCAGAAAACTCACCAGCACCCTCAACAGGAGTATTGATGGAGATTTTTTTACGGTCTATATCAAAACCTTGTGCAGCAAGTGCATCAGAGATTTGAAGGGTAGTGACCTTACCGAAGATTTTTCCGGTTTCACCGATTTTAGCTTTGATCTCCAAAGTTACCTCAGCAAGTTTTGCAGCAAGTGCTTCAGCATCTGCCTTCAATTTTTCAGCTTTGTGTGCTGCTTGCTTAATGTTTTCAGCCAAAATCTTCTTATTAGAAGAAGTAGCCAATACAGCGTAACCTTGAGGAATGAGGTAGTTGCGACCATAACCTGGTTTCACATCTACCAAATCATTTTTATAGCCAAGACCTTTAATGTCTGTTTTTAATATAATTTCCATTTCTGAATAACTTTTTGGATGATAGGATAGAGCGAATTACTTCAAACCGTCAGTTACAAATGGTAGCAAAGCCAAATGTCTTGCTTTCTTTACAGCCTGAGCAACTTTACGCTGATACTTAGCAGAGTTTCCAGTCAATCTTCTTGGAAGGATTTTTCCCTGCTCGTTCACGAATTTCAAAAGGAAGTTAGGATCCTTATAGTCAATGTACTTGATTCCATGCTTCTTGAATCGGCAATACTTCTTTTTTACTTCGCCTCTGTTGATTGGTTCGTTGAATAGTGTCATTGGGCAGCTTCCTCCTTAGCTTCAGTTTTTTTGTTGAACTCTCCTTTTCTTCTTCTTTCCGCGTAAGCAATTGCATGCTTGTCCAATACAGTGGTCAAGAATCGCATTACTTTTTCATCTCTGCGGAATTCCACCTCCAACTTTTTGATAGCAGTTGGATCTGCTTTGAACTCAACCAATACATAGAAACCGGTGGTCTTTTTTTGAATGGTGTAAGCCATTTTTTTAAGCCCCCAATTTTCCACATTGATGATTTCTGCCCCCTCTTCTTTTAACAAGTTCACGAACTTGTCGACAGTATCCTTCATCTGAACATCAGACAAAACGGGAGTTAAAATGAATACCGTCTCGTAGTTTCTTTGGAACATTTTCAAATGTGTTTTTGGATTTAAAATAAACAGACCGCAAAAGTAGGTGAATATCTCCTTTTTTCCAAACAATGTGTGGGATGTCTTTTCTCCCCAAGCACAAAAAACCTCTCTGATTTAGAGAGGTTTCTATAAATTTTAATTGATTTTTATTTCACAGAAAAAGTAGTAGATCCGACTTGGTAATCATCTACAAAAATTCGAATCGTATGATCTCCTGATGCATAATCAGATCCTTTTTCATAATAGAAGGTTAGGGCTTCTCCTGAGTTATTGAAAAGCACATCCTGTTTTACAGTGTAGAATTGCTCAACTCCATCTACGGTAAAGGTGCCTGATCCCTTAGCAACGTCGAAAATCGGTTGCTCATTTGGTGCCAGGATTTGAACATATACATTTCTTGGTCCAGGAGGTGCAACCTTATTCTCAGCAAAGTTGAAACTGACTTTGATTCGCTCGATTTGACGATTTCTAAAATCATTCGTTGTTTCTATTCGCTCCCTTCCTCGTCTGTTAATTGCAGCTACCGAAATATTTTCTGCTTTCAGCATGGAAGCGACATTGACTTTTGCTTGAAGATCTTCTTTTTGGAGATTTAACTTCGCCACTTCTTCCTCGATTTCCGCTTGGGTGGTTTTCAAGTCTTGGTTTTCAGCATATAATTGCTGGTTCATCGCCCGGAGTTCAAGAATTTCTTGATCTTTTTCTTGGAGCATGCCATTGTAAGATTGGATCCGCTTGTTGAGTTCGGCGATTTCGTTTGCTGTTCGCTGTCGATTGGAGTTACGTTCTGCAATCAATTGATCCCGAACTTGCTCTAAAGCTGCAATATCTCCTCCTAACTTTTCAATTTCTTGAATCCGCAAATTCAATTGATAGGTAACTGAATCCAATCGTTGATTCAATTGGTTATTTTCAGTTGAAAGAAGTAGGATTTCTTCTGTTTTTTTGGTTCGGTCGACATAATCAGTGTACAGTTTGATTCCACTGATAATGACTAAAAGAACAAGGACAATAATGACGATGTTCTTCCCTTGATCTTTTTTAGGTTCAGAATCTTTTTGAAAATTAGCGTTCATAATTCAATTAGGGCTTTATGATGTATTTTGATGAAAGCTATTGGACCCAGCGCTATTCCCAGGGAATCACAGGCTGGGATATTGGCTATCCTTCTACCCCGCTAGTACAATATTTAGACCAAATTGAAGACAAGAAAATCCGGATTCTTATTCCTGGTGGAGGAAATGGTCATGAAGTCGCTTATGCATTCAAGAAAGGCTTTTCAGACGTTCATTTGCTGGATATTTCTGAAATTCCCTTAACAAATTTTAGCAAAACCTATCCCGATTTTCCTGAGGAAAACATCCACCATCAAGATTTTTTTGAGTTTCAGGGAGAGTATGATTTGATTCTGGAGCAAACCTTTTTCTGTGCGCTTCACCCTAGTCAACGGGAAGATTATTGCCATAAAATGAAACGCCTCTTAAAGCCAAATGGAATTTTGGCTGGTGTACTTTTTTCTAAGGTTTTTGAAAAACAGGGGCCTCCCTTTGGTGGATTTGTGGAGGAATATGAAAAGCTATTCTCTTCCTATTTTCTCATCAGGAAATTAGAGCCCTGTTACAATTCAATTCCTACTCGAAGTGGATCGGAAGTGTTCATTGAATTTGAAAATCAATAATCTAAAATCCTGTGGGTTTTTTCTCCTGGAAAATCAAAAAATAAGATTCCGCACTCATAGAAATCAAGACTAAGGCGTACCTCAGGTCTTCTGATAATACTTTTCCAAGCCTGATTCATTTCTTTGGACCAATAAATGTCCGCAATAATGACGATGCTTTTTGAATGAAGATGGGGGAGAAGAATTTCGAAATAATTTAGGGTGTCATCATAGGTATGAGTAGCATCGATTAATGCAAAGTCCACAATGGGATTTTTTTTTAAAAAGATAGGAAGGGTGTCCTGTATTTTTCCCAAGATGAATTCTGTGTTTTCAGCTGAAAAGTCTGTTTTAGCAGCTTCTTGAATGCTGTATGATCCTTCAAAGGTGGCTAGTTTTCCAAGGGTTACTTGGCTTAGGTAACGGGTACTGATACCCATACAAGTTCCTAATTCTATCAAAAGCCGAGCTGGAGTTTTGGAAGCAAAAAATTGATAGAGTTGTGCGAATTTTCTACCAGAAGTGGAATAGCGAGTTATATCAGAAATTTTTCTGTTCTTTTCAGGGACCTTTTTTGATCCCGCACCAAAGTCTTCAACTGGGATTATCGAATGGTTTTGAAGTAATTTTTTCCGGAAAGACTCGATATCCAAATCCTCCTTTTCGCTGTATTTTAAAAAGCTTTTTAGGTCTTGGTAAAGATTGGATAAAAATGGTCCTTGTAGGGAATATTGATCCTCTTTGAGTAGCCAATAATACAGATATCCTAAGGCAGGAAAAAGAAAATTAGGCAAGGGGATTAATTATGAAAAATATTGGCAATCATTTGAAATTCAGGTACCACCACCTCAAATTGCTTCTCATTATAAACCTTTTGCATGGTGTACCAACCTTTCATTTTTCCTAATCCTGAGCGAAGATTGCAGCCGGACACATAGCTATGGCTTTGCCCTGGCTCCAAAGTGGGTTGTTGTCCTACAACGCCATCTCCCTCTACTATTTTACGGGTTTCAGCAGCATCGGAAATTTCCCATCTTCGTCGTAACAATTGAACGGTAATGTCGCTTCTATTATGAATCGTTACCTTGTAGGTGAAAACGTAATGGTGCTGAAGAGGACTGGAAAACTCAGCCTGATAAGTGACTTCCACACTGACTTCAATGCCTTCCGTGATAGCTGTTACCATTGAGAGAATAATTTAAAAGTCAACAAATATACGACGAACTATTTGAATATCAATTCATTTACCTATGGAAGTAAGAATAGAGGAATCTTGGAGAACTG
>JABXHZ010000278.1 GCA_013373335.1 Cyclobacteriaceae bacterium
CTGCCTCTGGAGTCAAATGGAATACCGGAGAGCGGTTGAACATGATATAGGATTTATTACCCATCCCATAATTAATGGATTGGGAATTATCTACATGCATTTCTAACACTGACCCAGGAATATAATACTTTTCACCACTCAGTGGTCGCTCTCTTCCATCTGGCCCCAATTCAACCAAGGCATCCTTAACAGGGAGACCCAAATGATAGGCAAGTTCTGTGGCGGATCCTACGGTAATTACATTTCCTCCATTTTCCAAGAATTGTTCAATGGAGGGCACAGACTTATCCGCACTGAAATTCCCCAACATATGATGGTATTTTTCATCGATTTCAGAAGCATCAGGTTGAGATCTTCCGCCACCCCGGCTTCCGACTGCAGGAATACCTGGGCCGATGAACAACAATACATCATATTTATCATTCAGATTTCCAGCATCAATTTCTTGAGGAAAGACAAGATTGTAATCATAATGGAATTGCTCCAACATCCAACGAACCCATCCGGACGGCATAGAACCCCCATAATAATCAAACAACCCAATTCGGGCAGGCTTTACCTCGATAACACTTTTAGGACGGGAAGCAGGTTGGCCATAAACCCCATATTCTTGAGCGGCTTTTTGCAAAATGGATTTACCCGCAGAACCTACATAAAATGAACCTGCAGGCAGACCATTTACTGTTTCAGTGGTTCGGTACACCTTTACTTTTGCTTTCAATAGGTCATTAACAGCCATAAAGGAATTATTCCCACGAACATCAATTAGATACCCCGATCCATTTGCCAAAGCTTTGGTCGGTGGGGATTGAATTTCTCCATAGGGAACTGCTTCAAATGGTCCGTCAAAATCCTCCATAATCCGATCAATCTCGGATCCCATTTGATACGCCAAAGTCCATCCTGCTGCATCATAAGGCCGAATGGGAGGACCTCCGGGATATAAGAAATCATTCGGATGATCCTGTGGCTCAAACATATCGATCACATGAGGCCGGAAAGCTTGAGCAGTCTTAACGATGTAAGAACCCGCAGGATAGTTTTTCCCATTTACCGTAAAGTCCGAAGTAGCTTTATGAACCAAAATACCGGACTTAATTAAAGCATTCAGAAACTTGATAGCTGTTGGGAAATCAGGCTGATCTGCGGACAATATGTATCCGTATGGATCTTTTCTTTCCTGATCCGTATAAACTTGATCAAAAAATTCTTTCGGAAGACCTGATCTCCAGCCTCTAGGTTGTTCAGCTTTTCCTTCTTTACGAGCTTTTTCAAAAGCATCTTCAACAGCTTGCGCATACTTAGGGTACATGGTCCAGGTATCCTTTTGGCCTTTTTCAATAGACCTTCTACCCATGATGTAAATATTCCGCAATAATTCATCCCCATGCCGAACAGCGTGGTTAAGAATAGCATAATTCAACGAAACTGAATACTCGATGGAAGTTTTAAAATGCCATTCTCTAGGAGTAACCGGATAAGGGGTTCCGTTATTTGGAATCAACCGTTCCGGCACCAAGGGAACCTCAGATGGAGTTGGATTTCCAATTATTTCGGTTAAAATCCCAATTTGATTGTGATAATAAGGCGTTGTACGAAGTCCACCATTCCACCACGTAGAAAATACAGAGCCATCTAATCTAGTGTAACCTGGTTTGTCCTCCTGATGCATGCGATTAATCATCGCTGCCCCAACTGCATCCAAGCTGGTAATAATCAAGGGGTCAAACACATGATTGAAAGGATCACGATAAGGAGGTCCTGCCAAAACAGAACCCGCTGGACCTGATTGATGGTGATTGTAAATGATTTGGGGAATCCACTCTACGTATTGCTGAAGCGACATGTTAGTTGCTTCAGACATATTATTCATATAAAAATCGCGGTTATTGTCATGTCCCACATATTTCTGATAAAGGATAGGGATATTTTGGTCCCGCTTGGTAGGATCTTCTTTTCGCATATACCAGTCCGACATGATTTCCATCCCGTCCGGATTGGCATGCACTAATAAAATGATCACCTCATCCAATATTTTTTGCGTCTCCGCATCATTCCGAGAGGCCAACTCATATAAAGTTTGGATTAATTGATGTGGCCCCACAACTTCATTTGCATGCAAACCACCGTCAATCCAAACCACCGGCTTCCCTTCTGCAATCAAGGCCTCAGCTTCTTCTCTTGTCATTTCAGCCCGGGCCAATTTTTGAGAGATCTCTTTATAGCGATCCAGGTTGGCAAAGTTTTTTGGAGCAGTCACAATCAACATAGGCTGCTCCCTACCATATTCGGTTTTTCCAATACTAGTCATCAGGACACGATCGGATGCCTCGGCCACTTTCTTAAAATAAGCTTCAGTTTGAGTAAAATTGGCCAGCATGTAATCATCTCCAATATCAAACCCGAAATGGGATTTGGGAGTAGGAACTTGCTGAGCCTGAATTTGAAATCCTGCGAAAAACAGGAAAATCAAGAATAGGGATCGTAAATCTTTTCTCATAAGTTTTGTGTACTAGTCGATGTATAAAAATAAGGCAAAAAAGAGAGGCAGTGATGATATCACCGCTCTTTCATGAATATTTTACAGGATCGGAAAATTTCTGTAATGAACTCTTCAATCCGCGACGAATAGAACATTTTTTCGATTAATGTACCAACATCTTCCCTTGCCATCAAAAATTCTTACTTTTGTCTTGATTTCCAGAAAAAAATTCCGCTATAACCAAAATCCCCCATGTCTGAGGTAAAAATATTTTCAGGATCAAACAGCACTGAACTTGCCAAGAAAATCTCCAAAAACTTTGGTAAAAATCTTGGAGCAGTTACTCTATCCCGATTTAGTGATGGAGAAATGTCTACCAGCTTTGATGAATCCATCCGAGGATGTAATGTATTCATTATTCAAAGCACCAATCCGCCTAGTGACAACATCATGGAGCTTTGCCTCATGATTGATGCAGCAAAGCGTGCCAGTGCTTACAAAGTTTGTGCAGTAATCCCGTATTTCGGATATGCACGACAGGACCGAAAAGACAGACCTAGAGTTTCAATTGCCGCAAAATTAATCGCAAATATGCTGACCTCGGCGGGGGCTGACAGAATCATGACCTGTGACTTGCATGCAGGTCAGATTCAAGGATTTTTCGATATCCCATTGGATCATTTAAATGGATCAGCTATCTTTGTGCCCTATTTGCAAATGCTGGACTTGCCGGATTTGATTTTCGCATCTCCTGACGTGGGTGGAGTGGCTCGGGCAAGGGCTTATGCCAAGCATTTTGAAGTAGATATGGTTGTCTGTGATAAGCACAGAAAAAGAGCCAACGAAATTGCCTCTATGCAGGTAATCGGAGATGTTGAAGGAAAAGATGTTGTATTGGTGGATGACTTAGTAGATACCGCAGGTACCCTATGTAAGGCAGCACAAATCATCATGGATAAAGGAGCCAAATCCGTCAGGGCAATCGCCACGCACGGAGTTTTATCCGGAAAAGCCTATGAAAATATTGAAGGTTCTATGTTGAAGGAACTGGTAATTACAGACACCATTCCATTGAAACAGAAATCCTCCAAAATTCGGGTACTTAGCGTAGCCGACTTGTTTTCAAAAGCAATCCATGCTGTTACTGGCAATACGTCAATCAGTTCCTTATTTATATAAGAACCAATTTTAAATACATATACATATGAAAACACTTGAGATTATAGGGTTTAAAAGAGCAAATCTCGACAGTGCTAGTTTGAAGGAAATCCGTGAATCAGGAAACGTACCTTGCGTGGTATACGGTCCAGGTATTGCAGAGCAAATTCACTTCTACAGTCCTGCGATCTTGTTCAGAGACTTATTGTACACTCCTGATGTTCACTTGGTTGAACTTAACATCGAAGGAACTATTATCAAGGCGGTAATCAAAGAAACTCAGTTCCATCCGGTAAGTGAAGTTTTGATGCACGCTGACTTCATGGCCTATACTGAAGATCGACCTATCAAATTCGAAATTCCAGTAAAAGTTGTAGGAAACTCTCCAGGTATCACCAAAGGTGGTAAATTGGAAATGAAGACTAGATCTTTGAAAGTGAAGGGACTTGCTAAAAACTTCCCTGACTTCATTGAAGTGGATATTTCTAAATTAGATCTTGGTAAATCTTTCAAGGTAGGTGAATTGAACGTTGAAGGTTTTGAAATCTTGACAAGCCCGAACGTTTCAATCGTAACTATCGGTATCCCAAGAGCTTTGAGAGGAAAGAAAGCTACAGAAGAAGCTTAATTCACTTGAACTTACTTGAAATCCTGCCTCCAAAGGGCAGGATTTTTTATTTTAAAGAATAAATTCATTCATGAAATGCCCAGAGAATGGATCTTAAACAAGGGGATGCCCGAAATATCAGGGTGAGTGGGCATTGCACGTGACCGCTTAAAAGTAAAGCATAAAGGCATGAAATATCTGATTGTTGGACTTGGCAATATTGGCCCTGCTTACGAACTGACTCGGCATAACATCGGGTTCCTGACCCTGGATCGGCTGGCAGACAAGTTTGGAGCAGAATGGAAAAGTGATCGACTGGCTTTTAAAAGCGAAATCAAACACAAAGGCCGAAATATTCACTTGATCAAACCAACCACTTACATGAATCTGAGTGGAAAGGCGGTCAATTATTGGCTCAAAGAGCTGAAAATTCCCAAAGAAAACTTGTTGGTTGTAGTAGATGAGGTAGCCTTACCTTTTTCCAAATTACGCATGCGAGCGAAGGGTAGTTCGGCAGGGCATAATGGCCTCAAAAATATTGAGGACCTCACTGGGGGTCAAAATTACCCAAGACTTCGAATGGGAATTGGAAATGATTTTCCAAAAGGGAAGCAGGTAGAATATGTACTGGGGAGATTCAGTAAAAAAGAATTTGAAGAATTGCCAATCATGATGGATAAAGCCATCGAGATGATTTTGGGGTTTTGTACCATTGGGATTTCTCAAACCATGACTCAATTCAACGATTAAGCAAAGATTTGGATTTAAATAGCCAACCCTTTACTTTGCATGACTTCAGGTAAAGATTTATAAAGAAGAGGTGAGAGACTAGGCTCTGTGACCCTCTGGCAACCATCCTGTAATTGATTCGGGAAAGGTGCCAAATCCTACCCGATTCGGGGACTATAAATTGGCAAATAGCAAGTCTATTCACTTTTTTAGTTCTACTCGATACCTGGGTTGGATTTTTCTCGTCAGAACCTGATTTTCATTTAAATCCAATCCAAATGAGTCAGCATTTTGAAACCCAAGCAATTCGGATCAATTCCTCAAAGTCCAACCAAAAAGAGCATTCCAGCGCTATTTACCTAACATCCAGTTTTACTTTCGACTCGGCAGAAGAAGCACGGGCCACATTTGCAGATGAAATCCCGGGAAACATTTATTCCCGCTATGCAAACCCCAACACCAGTGAGTTGATTGAAAAAATCTGTGCCGCAGAGGGGACAGAGGACGGAATTGCTACTGCATCCGGAATGGCTGCCATGTTTGCCAGTATAGCTTCTCTTCTTCAGCAGGGAGATCATATTTTAGCCTCCCGCTCACTTTTTGGCTCTACCCACCAATTACTTACAAGAGTTTTTCCCAAATGGGGAATTACCTCCACATATGGGGATATTTCAGACTATCAAAACTGGGACAAGCTGCTGCAGCCCAACACCAAAATGCTCTTCCTTGAAACCCCTTCTAATCCAGGCTTGGAAATTATCGATCTGGAGTGGGCAGGGAAATTTGCTGCAGCGCATAATCTGGTTTTGGTCGTAGACAACTGCTTTGCCACCCCCTATTTGCAACAGCCAGCCAGCTGGGGAGCTCATATCGTGACACATAGTGCTACCAAATATATCGATGGACAGGGGCGTGTATTGGGCGGATTGATTTTAGGAAAAAAAGAATTGATCAAGGAGGTCCAATTTTTCACTCGCCACA
>JABXHZ010000335.1 GCA_013373335.1 Cyclobacteriaceae bacterium
AGTGGAAATGCCAAATGCTGATGCTTTGAAGAAGTTGGCTTATGAATTGAAAAATGAAGTGGAAAAGGCCTTTGTGGTTTTGGCGGCAAATGTGGATGGCAAACCTCAAATTGCTGTGATTTTGGATGAGTCCCTAATCGAGTCCAAAGGTTGGAATGCCGGAATGATTGTTCGTGACTTGGCCAAGGAGATCCAAGGTGGCGGAGGAGGACAGCCTTTCTTTGCAACTGCAGGAGGTAAAAACCTTCAGGGCTTGCCTCAAGTGGTCAAAAAGGCAAAAGAAATGTTTCTTTAATAGGATAATCAAGCTGAATGCTTAGCGAAGAAATCAAATATAAATACCAATTAGTAGTCGGATTGGAAGTGCATGCACAGCTCCTAACAGAGAGCAAAATGTTTGCTTCCGATTCTACTGAATTTGGGAATTTGCCCAATACTTTGATTTCGGTCATCACGCTAGGCCATCCCGGTACACTTCCGAAAGTGAACAAAAAGGCTGTGGAATATGCTGTGAAAATGGGGCTGGCTTGTCATTCAGAGATTACCCGTCACAATATATTTTCCAGAAAGAATTATTTCTATCCAGACCTTCCCAAAGGTTATCAAATTACTCAAGATAAAGGTCCCATTTGTGTTGGAGGGAAAGTTCCCATAAGATTAGCCGATGGAAGTACCCGAGAAATTCAACTTAACCGTATCCATTTGGAGGAGGATGCAGGAAAATCCATTCATTTAGATGGAGAAGCGGATACTTTGGTGGATTTTAATCGAGCCGGAACTCCCCTAATTGAAATTGTCACCGAACCCAATATTTTCACCTCTGAAGAAGCCTATGCCTTCCTCACAGAAATTAAAAAATTGGTCAAGTACTTGGATATCTGTGACGGAAATATGGAGGAAGGTTCGCTTCGCTGTGACGCTAATGTTTCTGTGATGCTGAAAGGAGCGGAGGAATTGGGTAAAAAGGTGGAGGTGAAGAATATGAATTCCTTCCGAAATGTAGTTCGTGCAATCGAGCATGAATTTGAGCGCATGATTTTATTGTTGGAAGAAGGGAAGGAGATTATTTCTGAGACCCGAACCTTTGATGCAGATAGTGGGACAACTTCCGGAATGCGAACCAAAGAGGAATTAAACGATTACCGCTACTTTCCGGAGCCGGATTTGAGTCCGGTAGTTATTTCGGAAGAATGGATTCAATCCATTCAGTCTTCCATGCCCACTCTTCCAAGAGATTTGTATAAGAAGTTTGTGGAGGAATATGGATTACCGGATTACGATGCGTCTTTCCTCACGGAATCAAAGGAATTGGCACTTTGGTTTGATGATTTATGCCGTGAAACTTCACAATATAAAGCTGCCTCCAATTGGATGATGGGTCCCATAAAATCCTATTTGAATGAAACAGCTATTCATATTCAGGATTTTCCGGTTACTCCGAAAACTTTGGCGGCATTATTAGCTTTAATTGAAGAAGGAAAGGTGAGTTCTTCCATAGCCTCACAAAAAATCTTTCCTGAGTTATTGAAATCTCCAAAGTCATCTCCTTTGGAAATTGCCCAAAAACTGAATCTAATTCAGGAGAGTGATGAATCTTCTTTAAAGCCAATTATTGAAGAAGTTTTGGTTGAAAATTCAAAAAAAGTAGCCGAATACAGATCCGGTAAAAAAGGCCTAACGGGATTTTTTATGGGACAAGTAATGCGGAAATCCAATGGAAAAGCCGATCCAAAAGTCGCAACAAAAATATTAACAGAATTATTGAATAAGTAAAGGTGAGATCAAGCAGGATAAAAGCTTAAAAAAGAGCTTTTCTAATCATGTGAGGTTTCATCAAAAAGCAATTGATTTAAGATGAAAAAAGTAATGACAAGTCTCTGGATTTTAAGTTTAATCTCCTTGATTTCCTGCGGAAGCAATTCCAATTCAGAGCAAGATGACCTTATACGGGTCTCCGGCAAAATCTCCAATGCTCCTGAAGGAGTAGTGGTATTGTCTCAATTCACGGATGGAAGACCTCGGGTTTTGGATACCTTGGATTTGGATTCTGATGGGAATTTTTCCTATGAACTACAAGTGGAAGATCCAACCTTTTATGACTTGAACCTCTTTGGACAGCGATCCGTAAGACTCGCCTTGTTGAAGGAAGATGTTCAGGTGAATTATGATTTTTCCCAACCTGAGAATATTCAAATCGAAGGGTCTAAGGATAGCCAGGAAATGCTCAAACTGGAGAAATTAATGGCAGATTATCAGGCAGATGTAAATGCCTTGAATGAGGCCTATTATGAGGCCATGAGTAATAATGATACCGAGACCATCAAGAGTATTCAATCACAAGCCTTGGATTTGGAGGCCAATCAGGCAGAACGTGTCAAGCAAACCATCAATAGCATGGGGGATAGCTTTGCTACTTTAGCAGCAATTGGATTGCTCAATCCAAAAAATGATTTTCCTTTCTTGGATGAATTAATCCAGCGCTTGGATAAAAAATATCCAAACACCCTTACCATTATTCAATTGAAGCAACAGTTGGATGAACTTCGGGCCTTGGCTATTGGGGCAATTGCTCCTGAGATTGCCTTGCCTTCACCGGATGGGGAGATCAAGAAGCTTTCTGATTTAAGAGGAAAATACGTTCTAATTGATTTTTGGGCAGCATGGTGTAAGCCTTGTCGGGCAGAGAATCCGAACGTAGTTCGCATGTTCAATATGTATAATGATAAAGGATTTGAAGTTTTTGGAGTTTCCTTGGATAGGGATCGAGAAGATTGGATTCAGGCCATTGAGGATGATCAGTTGAACTGGACTCAAGTTTCTGATTTACAATATTTCAACTCTGAAGCTGCTACAACCTATCAGATTCAGGCGATTCCAGCTTCTTATTTGATTGATCCTGATGGAAAAATCATCGCCAAGGATCTTCGTGGCCCAAC
>JABXHZ010000276.1 GCA_013373335.1 Cyclobacteriaceae bacterium
AATAATCGAGACAAAACTTCCAGTTTTTCAAAACTTTTTGGATTGAAAGAGGCCAACTGATCCGAGTCAAAGACAGGCATACCATCCACAAGCATCAGCGGATTTCCAGAAAAAACGCCTCCATTTTCATTGACCGATCGAAATTCCTTTTTCCCTCCCCGGGTCCGAACGGAAATCATGGGCACATACTCCTTGATGACCGTTTCCACGGATTCAAAACGGGTATAATCATCCAGCATGAAGGTTCGATCTGCAACAAATCCTGTCACTACGGGAACTGGCTCCTGCGAGTATTTTTCAACAATATATGTCTGTACGCCACTGCTGATCAACAACTCCTGCAGATAGGGTTGATCTTGAGGGCTAATTACCAATTCAGGAAATTTAAATCCTGGTTTAAAGCTGGTTTGTACTGCCGGTGATCGAAATTCAAAATCCAACAAGCTTCCATTTTGATCAGCTTGGGCAATCATAAAATCCCAATGCTTCAATCCTCCTATATCAAAATAAAGATTCCCATCCTTATCTGGACGGTCTGTATAAAGCGCAGATTCTCTACCATGAACAGACAAGAAATAAACCTTGGTCGTATCCACTGTCCTTGGATCAACTTGGGCAGCCACAATATGTCCAAAAAGCTCTGGAAGTATCTTCCCCTGAACTTTTCCATCATAAATTTCAGAGGATGAAATTGGACCCTCATCCTTCAGATAGGGATTTTTCGCCCTCACCCGAACTTCGGATACTTCTGAAAGTGCTTCCCAAGAAATAATCAGATTTTCTCCCGCTCGAATACTTTCAGCAGAAAGAGTGATGCTAGGATTTGACTCCATTTTATTTTCAAATGCACTAGGTAATTCTACATTCACCTGCGGTGGAATATTAGGATTAAAAATGGTCACAAATTGTTGCTGAAGACCATTTTCAAGATCCAAAATGGGGCTGATCCGGGTGTAGACCCGTAGCAGGTAATGATCTGAAGGTAAGTCCTCGGGGATTTCCAAAAAATGAAAAACCTTTCCTCTCTCCAACAGCAACTTTACCAAATGAACGGACTGATTTTCCCGATTCAAAAGCTCTGCATACAAAACATGGGAAGAGGTCGGAGATTTTTCTTGAAGAACCTGGGCTTGGATCCATATTTTTTCCCCAGTAAAATAAATGGTCTTCGGTATAGAGTAAGACACAAATTCAGGAACTACTTCCTGTCCAAAAGTATGTTTTGGAAAGAGAGTCAAGACCGAAAAGACTGTAATTAACAGCCAGCTACAAAATCCTTTTGACATAATTAATCCTCCCAAAAATCTGGTTTAACATTTGTTCCTCTTCGGGTACAATCCACACAGGAAGCTCGAGAATAGCGATAGCCAATCGGAACAAATCCATTTTCAAGAAAAACTGGCGTTGTCGGAATATTTCCTCCATTCCGGAAATACTGATCGTAATTAGCTACTAAAACCGTATCCGGCTCCGTTATACAACCGAAATACTCCTCTACCTCCGCTCTCCAGGGAGCTACTTCTCGTATGTCGATAAAAAGCCGCTTTTGCTTTACCACTCCTAGACTCACCTGTCCGATTACGGGAGCATCTGGATTTTGGTCTTGCGTGATATTACCTCCGATGATGGAAGGAAGTGGACTGAAAATAGAACCCAGATCATCTGAATTTTCTTTCAAAATCTCCCAAAACTCCACATCATCCTTACTGATAGCTTTCTGTGAAATCAAAATACTATAGCGTAGAGAAAGCCGCTCATCTCCCTTATTAATCTGTCTGATGGCCTGTCGAAAAACAAACTGATCCTCAAAACGGGAAGAAGTCTCCAATAAGAGATCGGAATTTCTTCGGCTTATATAGCAAAGATCAACCCGCTCTTCTTCCGAGCGAGGGACGATTTGCTGGGTCTCGGGCACATATTTGTCCAAAGAAATAAATGGAGGGCGAAATGACCAGGTTTCCTCGTAAGTCCACAAAAAATCATCCGCATTTTCATCTCCTTGAGTAGTCAGGAAAATCTCGACTCCATCTTCATTTTTATCAAAACCCACATCGATGATATCCGGGGTAATAATAGGCCGCAGCTCCTCAGAGGTATAACTTGCTCCATTCTGCAAAAAGATCCGGAGCCGATATACGCCTCCCTCATCGATATCATGAGCAAATTCATACTTTCCTCCTCCTAATTCCGTAAGCGGAAAGCGATCTCCTGCGGCATTTTCCAAATAAATTATTGCTCCGTTAACCAGGTTATTGGTAAAGCCATCGCTTTGAATAGTGGAAGTCAAACTCAAAGACAACTCACTCGGGATTCCCTCTGAATCCAAATATCCTTCCACTACAAGGACATCGAGATCTACTGGATCAATCTCTGGTTCGAACGGTTCTCTACAAGAAGCCAATAAGCCTAGAAATACGATGCCGAAAAATAAAATATGCCTCATCAGAATTTGAAATTGTAGGTAATGAATGGAATTGGTCGGGCGAAAATAGATAGCTGATAGCCCTGAAGCTGTCCGTCAATCGCCGTATAGTAGACTGAATACGGATTACTTCTCCCCAGCAGATTATACACTCCCAATGACCAGGAAGAATGAGCCAACTTACGCACCTTATGATTTCCCTCTAGATTCACAGAAAGATCCATCCTGAAATAATCTGGTATTCGATAAGCATTCCGCTCGGAGAAATATACCCGCTCTGATCCTGCATAGTCAAATTTCGCAATAGGAAGGGTTACAGGCCGACCGGTGCTGTAATTTCCATTTAGCGAAACATTGATTCGCTTACTCAACTCATAATTGGCGACCAGCGTAGCATGGTGAGGTTGATCGAAATTACTTGGATAAAACTCCCCGTTGTTGATTTTCTCTATACTAGGCTCATCGGATGTTCGTAAAAAGGAACGAGAATACGTATAGGCCAAGGAGCCTGTTAATGCTCCGGAAGATTTCTTCAATAATAGCTCTAAGCCATAAGCTTTGCCTTCGGTGTTCAAGACATCTTGCTCAATATTTTCATTCAAAATAATGCTGGCTCCAGAGCGATAATCCAGAAGATTATTCATGTAGCGATAGTACACTTCCGCCGAAAACTCCAGCGTATTCAAGGCCATATTTCTATAATAGCCAAAAGATGCTTGCCCTCCATTCTGTGGTTTGATATACCGATCACTCAGCTTCCAAGAATCTGTTGGGGCAATCGCAGAAGTATTGGACAATAAATGAATGTTTTGCCGCATGGTATTGAAGCCAAGCTTAACGGAGGATTGATTATCCAAAGTGTAGCGAGCCGAAACTCTAAATTCCGGTCCATGATAGGTTTGAACAGATTCTCCCGAACCGAATGTCTCCTCTCCAATCACATTGCTATCTGTAATTGGAGCTTCTGGTACATACTGATTTACAGTCAGGGGACCCAAAAGCTGATAAAACATGTACCTACCTCCATAGCTGACCGAAAACTGCTCGCTGATAGTCCACTCATCTCCGAAATAAATCGAAATTTCCCGTGCTTTTTCGTCTTCCAAATCTTCAGGAATTACGATGGATTCCGGGCCGTAAGGATTATTGGTTCCTGGGTTTAATTGGTACTGAATTCCATGCAAGCCGAATTTATAAATATGGTCTTCTCCTTTCCTATATTCAAAATCAGCTCGAAGGTGAAGCTGGCTTACATCAAATTTGAATTGATAGGCATTGAGAGGATTATCTGCTCCGATGATACCAAATTGATACTTATCTGAACCCACGGTAAACTTTCCTTCCAATTGTTCATTGAAAAAATGTCTCCACGTAGCCGCAAGGTTTTGGTTTTCATAGGAATAGGTAGTATCCAAATCAAAAGCAAAGTCATCTTTGGAAATATAGGTGGTGATTTCCAATTGATTTCGTTCATCAAACTCATGCCGGATATTTGCATTCAAGTCATAAAATGAAGCACTGGAGCCTTCCAAAGCAGCCTCATCATCAAGAAGGTCTAGCGCCCAGTTGGAATAGGTAGTTCGCCCACCAATAATAAAAGTTGTCTTCTCACCAATAGGCCCTTCCAAACTCAAGCGCCCCGTCATAATCCCGATTCCTCCACTTCCGCCGATTTTGTCGGTTCTCCCAAACTTTGGCTCCACCTGAAGTACGGAGGAGAGTCTTCCCCCATAATTCACCGGAACAGAGCCCTTGTACAATTCCACACCCGAAACCATATCCGGATTGAAGGCTGAGAAAAAACCAAAAACATGGGATGGATTGAAAATGGTCGATTGATTAAATAGGATCAAATTCTGGTCTGCCGCGCCTCCACGTACATTAAATCCCACACTGGCCTCTCCTACTGTATTAACCCCAGGCATGGTCAGTACACCTCGCAGTATATCCACCTCTCCCAAAACAGCGGGCAACTTCCGAACATCTGCAATGCTAATCGACTGAACCCCCATATCGAGTTTATTGATATTATTGAGCGCACCGGAACTAACCACAATTTCATCCAAGGAAAGAAAACTCTCCTGTACCTCCATATCCAGTACCCCATCTCCAAAGAGTTCGATTTGGCGCTGCTCCTGATAACCTCCTGGGTTTTGAATAAAAAGGGTATGACGCCCTTTGGGCAGTTCGATTCGATAATTTCCGTCCGTATCCGTAATCGTCTTGTTATAGTCTACTTTTTCGAAAATGACCGTTCCCAGCATGGGCTCTCCATTATCGATATTGATAACCTTCCCACTTAGGATGGCTGTTTTTCGAGTAGGGTCTTCTTTGTCCTTCCCAATTTCGAATCGCATGTTTTTCGCAAAAGCCCCTAATTCAGTTCCTCTAGATCCAGTTGCATTCGCAGAAGTTGGAGCACGGGGTTCAAAGTAATCCCTAGTAAAATTGACCACCATCTTTTCCCCCCGGGTAATAAATACCCGATGGTCAACAGCGATTGAAAACCTGAAATCTGTATCTGAAAAGAGGGTTTCTAAGAGATCTTTTAACTCGCTCTCATTTGCCTGAATATTGACTGAAAAGTCCGATAAATCCGCTTTGGAATAATAAAACCGAAAGTCACTTTCTGACTCTATTTTTTCCACAAAACGCTCGAATGAAATACCTGCAAAAAACCCGGAGAATTTCTGAGAAGTCTGTGCAAGAAGTCCAGAGGCTCCCCACCCAAACATAAGCAGTAGAAAAGTTAAAAATCGAATGAATTTCATAAGGAATCAGATGGAAAATTCGGAGCTAACTCCAATAAAGCAATTAAATATTTTCGGCGATTTTGATTGAAATAAATACCCTTTTTGGTGAGATTTTCCCGGATAGCTTTTTTTTCAATTTGAAGTCGTTTGATCGCATCTTTCTTATTTCTGATTGGAAAAAACTGATCATCCTTTACCAGAAAGAAATCCTCGTATTCTAAATAGTAACCAACATACTCGCCTAGTTCACGGGCAGGTTTGTCCACCTTGTAATGCTTCGAAACCAAGGCAAAAGGGCCATCTGCTATTATTTCATAAAAGCCATTTTTATCATAGAGATAGTCTTCATTACCCTTCAGCTTTTTAAACTCATTTCCATTTGCAAGCACAAATCCATCGACTTTGGCTGGATTGATCAGTAGCTTTTGGGAAAAAATTGGATGAAATGTAATTACCTGGTCAAAGCGGATATCGTACAATAAGGGCACTTCAGGATAAAATATCCGATTGATCGTCAAGCCTCCGTTTTCGAAAGATCGGGTTTCCAAAAAAGGAAACCCATCGTAATTCCGAGGAGGCTCCGGATATTGAGCCCCTGTGATTAACTCCTGAAAAAAAGGCAACTCTTCTTGATATTTTTCAAGATTTACCAAATTCTCATTGACTGTCTGCGACCAAGCCGAAACCGCTAGAAGCATGGACAAACCCCAAGCAAAAATAATTTTCCGCATGGATGAAATTACAATAGTTTCCAATGGAAGATTTTTATTTTTAAAAATATCTTTAAATGGTTTCCCTTTACGATGGAAGGGAAAAAATTGATACAAAAATCCCAGACTTATTATGATAAACCGTAGAAACCTGCTCAAATCACTTGCTTTGGCCCCTTTAGCCGGAGTGGCAATGAATGCCGAAGCAAAACCCGATCAAAAAAGAGAATCCAACTTTAAATTCTCTTTGAATACTTCTACCATACGGGGGCAAAAGCTGAGCCTTTCAGAAATGATCAATGTCACTGCCCGGGCAGGTTATGATGGGATCGAGCTGTGGATAATGGAAATTGATGCGTATTTGGCGTCTGGGAAAAGCCTTCAAGCCCTAAAAAAGGAATTGGATGATGCGGGAATCGAAGCGGTGAATGCCATAGGATTTGCTACCTGGATGGCGCAGGATGCGGAGAAAAGTAAAAAAGGCTTTGTCCAAATCGAAAAGGAAATGAATCAGCTCGCAGCTATTGGTTGCAAGCGCATCGCTGCTCCGGCTATTGGAGCGGAAGCACCGGTGGATCTGTTTGAAGCGGGTGAAAAATACGCCCAACTTCTGGAACTAGGCCGGAAAACCGGCTGCATGCCGCAGCTTGAAATTAGGGG
>JABXHZ010000366.1 GCA_013373335.1 Cyclobacteriaceae bacterium
AAAGTATATTCCTCCCGATAGACCGTTTCGCCCTTTTGAATTTTGCGGATATCTTCTGCATAGGCCTCAAAATCTATACTTTGAGGAGTGTCGAAATTATGGATCCCTTGCGCATCAATAGGCTGAAGGTGGCGAGGTTTGTAATAATTGTCTTGGGAAATAAGGCAAACCTCACCCGGCTTGAAACTTCCCAAAAGTCTTTCCAAGAAAAGCGTTTTGCCAGATGCTGATCCCCCGGTGATCCCAACGATGAATGGCCTTCCCATGAGTTTGAATTTGCTCACAAGTTTAGGAATTTTTCTGCTTTAAAAAGTCTACTAATTGAGCTACAGCCTTTCCTCTATGAGAAATCTGGTTTTTTTCTTCCAAACTCAGCTCTGCAAAGGTTTCCTTTTTTCCCTCCGGCACAAAAATGGGATCATATCCAAAGCCTTTTGATCCTCTCCGCTCAGTTATTATTTCCCCATTTGCTACTCCCTCGAAGGAAAACTCCTTTTCACCCAAAATCAGGGCTATCACCGTCCGAAATCGAGCTTTTCGGTTGGCTTTCCCCTCCATATTCCTCAATAGCAAATCCACATTTCGCTCATCGGACCTAGGTTCCCCGGCGTACCGCCCCGAGTATACTCCAGGCGCTCCTTGAAGAGCTTCAACCTCCAACCCCGTATCATCTGCAAAGCAATCCACTCCGTAATGTTCTTTGACATATCGGGCTTTTTGAAAGGCATTGTGATCAAGCGTTTCCCCCGTTTCGGGTAGTTCTTCCTGGCAGCCGATATCTCGAAGTGAAACAATCTCGACCTTACCTTCTAAGGCCGCTTTCACTTCTTCGATTTTCTTGGGATTGTTAGTAGCAAAGCAAATTTTCATCCCCAAAATTAGAAAAATCCAACTGAAAAAATCTGAGCCGATTTTGGAGTGTGGTATTGTCAATCCTGATCAATGCTCTATCTTGAGGAATCATTTTTTATTATTAAGCATGAAAAAGATTACCATTTATTGCGGATCAAGAAAAGGAGATTCCCCAGCTTTCGAATCAGGCGCTAGGGCCTTGGCTCAGGAAATGATTCGTCGGGATTTGTCCTTAGTATATGGGGCCGGAAGAGTCGGTCTGATGGGGGTGATTGCCGATGAGATGCTGTCAGCTGGGCAAGAAGTTTTGGGAGTAATTCCACAAAAATTGGTTGACCGGGAAGTAGCTCATTTAGGATGTACAGAATTGATCATTGTGGAAACCATGCGGGACCGCAAATGGCTCATGGCAGAACGTGGGGATGGATTCATAGCCATGCCAGGAGGGATTGGTACCCTTGAAGAACTTTTCGAAATTATGACGCTCAATCAGCTTCACTATATTCAGAAACCCCTAGGTCTGTATAATGTGAATGGATATTTTGACAAACTGATTGATTTTCTAAAACATGCGAAGGAACAAGGATTTTTATATCCAGAGCAGGAAGAATTAGTGATTATTTCGGATGACCCGGTTGATCTTCTGAATAAAATGGAAGCCTATCAAGCTAGAAGACCAGCTGATTGGTAATACCTTAATTCTTAAAATAATATTTGGCGAAATCTCAGCAAGAGGCTGAGAGATTTCTTAGATAGGTGGATTTTTTCTATTTTTGCCTCAATTCTTTGATCATGATCCAAAAGCTTTTCCCTTTAGACAAAAACTACATTCTCCGACAGGCTCAATTCGCCATGGAGGAAGAACTTTTGGAACAAATGGTCTATGAGCTAAAGCGCTCCTATACCTATCTGTATAATCCTCTGCAACTGATGGACTCCACCTATGCGGCAATTTTGGATAATTTCGAATTTCCCATGGATCGGATACGATTGATTTATCGCCAGTTGTGTGGAATTTATCGCTATTTGAATGGGGATAATCAGCTAGAATTACTTTTTGACGGAAAATCCCACTTTGACAAATTCAAGGAAGACTGGGAAAGAACCTTCATCCAGTACATTCGGGATTTGGGTCAATACGAGCCTTATGTCAAAACAATGCTACGAATGACGATTCTTTACGATACCGAATCCCGGGCTGAATGGGCTGAAAATCACTGCAAAGCTTTCATCAATCAGCACTTCGGAATTCGTGTCATCAAGCGTCACGGTGAATTGAAGCTAAAAGCTAGCTGATTATTTCTGCCTAATTCTGATGATCGCCTCCACCATTTTAACTTGCATGAGGCTTTCTCCCTTTGAAAAAATTACTGAAATTGAGCGGGCATGAAAGTCTTGCTTGACCTCCAATATTTGAACGTCGCCACTTCAGGGATTAAAACCTACATGATGGAACTGGCAAAAGCCGCCCGAAGGTATAACCATCCGGAGGTTCATTGGATTTTTACGCATGAACCCGAAAAACAAGCTTCTGATACGAGCTACAAATTCCCCCAATCCAAAATTCAGCGACTGAATTATCATTTGGATTACCTGAGATGGAAAGAATTCCAGCTTCCTGACTTGGTAAAAAAACACAAACCGGATGTTCTAATCTGCCCGGACTTTGTTTCACCAGCGGCATCTTTGAACTGTCGAAGGCTAACTGTTTTTCATGATGCTTTTTTTTGGCAGATGCCCCAAAATTATCCTAGATGGTGGAGAAAGTACTTTCTTAACCTGATTGCAAAAGGCCTCAAAGAGGATACGGAAATCATCACCACTACGTATTATTCCAAAAAGTCCTTGATTCAATACTTGGGGAATGATTGGCCCATCACGGTAATCTATCAAGCTCCCAAAATGTTGCACGACCCCAGTGAACCTTCCATTTTAAAAAACCATCAGCTGGAAAAAGAGGGCTATTTTCTTCACATTGGGACTTTTGATAGGCGAAAAAACCTTCCCTTATTGGTCAAAGCTTATGCGGAATTTATTTCGCAAACTGGATCCGATAAAAAGTTGGTCTTGGCAGGCGGACCGGGACAAAGCAAGCAAATGGATGATTTCCCCATTGTTCAAAATTTGGTAAAGGATCTGCAGTTAGAAAATCAAGTGATTCTCCCCGGATATGTCAGCGATGGAGCGATCAAAGCCCTATATGCTCAAGCTTTCGCCTATGTATTCCCTTCCGAAAATGAAGGATTTGGAATTCCGATTTTAGAATCCATGGGTTTTGGAGTCCCCGTAATTCACTCGGACCAGGAAGCATTATTGGAAGTGGCAAATGGAGCAGGCATCCCATTCCAAACTGGAAATGTGGAAGACTTGACTAAAAAAATGATACTTTTGAGTCAAGAAAATGACCTCCGGACCCAAATGATTGAAAAAGGAAAAAAGAGGGCTGAGGACTTTTCGGCTAAAAAATTCATTGAAGCTTTTCATCAGGTCATTCTGAATCCCGGTAAATAAACCATGAGGCAAATCTCCTGTCCGGTCTGTCATACTACTCCCCAATCAAACCCAAGCGCTTTTTCTAAAATTACCTGTTCCAATTGTGGAGTCTTGTGGACATGGATTCCAAAAGAAATCGACGCCACTTCCCTCTATCGGGATGAGGTGTATCAGGTTGTAGACAATAGACAATCCATTTTTGAAAAGATCATCTTTCGAGAAGCAAGAAAAATTCTTAATGGTGCCAGAAAAATAAACCCCTCCGCCATAGGAATATTGGATTTTGGTTCAGGAAAAGGGCAATTTTTAGCTGTTGCAAAGAATTTAGGTTGGGAAGGAATCGGTATAGAAACAGAAAAGGCACGTGCTGATTTTGCCCATGAAAAGTATGGAGTAAAGGTTTTAAACCAATACTACCAATCTGGAAAAATCGCAGCAGGAAATTATGATTTGATCACGTTGAATCATGTATTGGAACACTTGCCAAGTCCTTTGGAAATGCTGAAGGAATTACTCCAAAGCAATTTAGCCGACAAGGGAATCCTGTACATCGAATTACCAAGATCAGACTCTTGGCAGGCTCAAATTGCTGGAGAAAACTGGATGCATTGGGATATTCCCAAACATCTGACCCATTGGACCGAAAAGGGACTCAAACGGGAACTGGCTAAATTGGGATATACAGAAGTAGGAAGTAGGGCTTTCTCTTTTCATTTGGGTGTATTGGGAATGCTTCAAGCCCTGCTTTCCCGAATGGGATTTCGAGACAATCTGATTCTAAGACTCAAGCGAAAGAAATCTATTGGTTTGATGCTTCTTTTGGGTTTGGTCTTGCCTTTTGCATGGATACTTGAATTTACTTCCACCCTTTTTGGGAAATCCGGAATCATAGGACTCTATTTCCAACGACATGCCTGATTCACGTAATATCCTCTTTCTCCAAAGTTCATCCGAACTCTACGGCTCAGGGAAAATTTTTCTCCAGGTCTTGCACGCCTATCAGGAGGAGGGCTTTCAGCCTGTCGTGGTCTTAACCAATTCAGGACCAATCCAAACCTTATTAGAAAAAGAAGGTATTCCTGTGTTTATCCAAAACTTAGGCA
>JABXHZ010000003.1 GCA_013373335.1 Cyclobacteriaceae bacterium
ATTCAATAGCTAATAGGTCATCACAGTAGTAAAACTACCGAAATCTACACGCATGTTTCAACCAAGTCTATTCAAAATATTAAGTCTCCATTTGATGATTTGTAAAAAAATAAACGCCACAAAAAAATCTAAATTATGGCGTTTATCCATCCAAAATAGAATGATAAACGCCATTTTATGGCGGAAATAAACAAGTTGTAAGCAATTAAAACTAACATCGCGAATGAAAATAAAACTCTTGATTTCTACATTGAGCATATTGATTTTCTTAAACATTTTTGGGCAAAATCCAACCGGCTTTCAGCCAAAATTTAAGAAATCAAATAAAACCACACACAAAATAAAGAGTGGACAGAAATATACATTTGGTTATTTAGAAGTATTGGAAAATAGACAAAACCCAAATAGTGGAACGATTGAAATTCCAGTTTATATTTTCAAAAGTCGTAGCGAAAATCCGAAAAAAGATCCAATTATTTACACAGTTGGTGGTCCTGGTTCTACAACTATGCCGACAGCACAATATATGAACTATTACAAATATCTTGATGATAGGGATTTCATTCTCGTGGAGCAACGCGGAAACTATTATGCAAAACCACACTTGGATTGTCCTGAATGGTCACAAGCAATCTATGAATCCAATCAGCCGAATTTTGATATGGCTAATTATGAAGTCCTATTTGAACAATCGGCAAAATCCTGCAAAGAACGACTTGAAAAGCAAGGAATTGATTTGAATGGTTACAACACCAACGAAATAGCATCGGACATCAATGACTTGGTAAACGTATTAGAAATAGATGAATACAATCTACTGACCATATCGTACAGCACAAAAATCGCTCAAGTCCTGATGCGAGATTATCCTGATAAAATAAGAAGTGTTGTAATGGATTCACCTCTTCCTTTGGAAGTCAACTACGATGAAGAAAGCGTGCAGAATTTATTAGAATCAATTACAACATTACTTTCCGATTGTGAAAACGATAAAGAATGCAATTCAGCTTATCCCAATTTAAAAAATCGGTTTTTTGAATATTTGAAAGAAAAAACTGCTAATCCGCTAAAAGTTGAAATTAAAAATCCAAAAAGTGAAAAAATAGAAACCTTTTTTTTAAAAGGAGAAGATTTGATTACTGTTTTTACTTCAACTACAACTGAAAGTGTTCCAAACATTCCATTTGAGATAAATAAACTATTGAACAATGATTTGTCTTCTGTAGAGGATAAACTGAAAAATTTATTTCAGGAACCGGGAATTGGAGCGGGATTAGGAATGCGTTTATCAGTGTGGTGTGCGGAAGAAAACCCATTCAACTCTTTAGAGAAAATAGAAGCCGAAACAACCAATTATCCTGAAGTGAAAGGTCTTTCGCCTGCTGTTTTTGATAATGAGGTATGCAAAATTTGGGGTGTGAAAAAAGTATCAGAAATTGAAAATAAAGCAGTTAAAAGTGATATTCCTGTTTTATTCATAAGTGGAGAATACGATAACGAGACACCAGTAAAATGGGCAAAGTCAATGACTGTTAATTTCACTAATAGTTATCATTTAATTTTTAAAGGTTGGAAACATACACCAACAACTAATTGGAGTAACCAATGTGCAATGATATCGGCAAATGAGTTTTTCAACAACCCAGTCGAGAAACCAAATACCGATTGTTTTGGACAAATTGGAAGTCCTGAATTTATAACGGAATAAATAACTGCTTACAACAATGGCTATAAGTAATTGCTTGTTCTCGCCTACTTCTGAAAATCCTCTCTGACTTTCAGTTTGGTGTGTACTTGCAAAGTTAAGTGCTAACCCACGCAACTACTCATAGCCGAGACCGTTGTGCTTCATCCCGATAGCTATCGGGACCAACCGCTAACCAATGATAAAATTCTTTAGAAAGATTCGCCAAAGATTGCTAACTCAAAATCAATTCAGCAAATATCTAATTTATGCTGTAGGAGAGATTGTACTTGTGGTAATTGGAATTTTGATTGCCTTGCAAATCAATAATTGGAATACAGCCAAAGTTCAGGAAAGGCAAAGACAAAATTTTCTTACCGATCTAGGAGAGGAAATTCGCAAAACCCAACAAAATGATTTTAACCCTTTTACAATTTATAGCCAATATTTTTTAGAAATGGATTCCATTTTGGAGTTAATCCAGGAAAATAGATTGAATGAAGCGGAATATCGCGCAAACGAAGATTTGTTGTTGCCTATGTTTTCCTCTAAGCACACTGGTATTCTCAGGGAAAATGTCAACTATTTAACTTTGGAAAATGGTAACAACATTTTAAAAATACGCTCCGAATTCCCAGAAAAGTATGAACATTTGCTTTATCTACTTAAAGCATACCAAGATGGTTTTGAAATATGGAAGACCCAAACACAAGAAACCTTTGAAGAACAAAAGAGTTTTAGAAGCTTTATGCAGAACGAATATGAATGGTTTTATCCATTGGACAGCATCGATATTAGTAAAGCCATCGACTTTTCGATCAACAATAAGAACTATAGATCCCGGGTTGAAGTCTATAGAAGAAACTTTGCCTATATAATACGAGCACTGAGCAGGGTGAGAAATTACCAGGTTTTTATTATGGCCGAAATTGAACGATTGTCGGGAGGCTCTACCGCCGACATCAAAAGGGTAATTGAAGAATTTGATTTTCTGCCTATGGAAACTGTCAGTTGTGATGATAATTCAACGGAACTTAAACCTGCAGAATTTCAATTCAATATAATTTACAATAGCACTAAGCAACCATTCAAAGTGCATCGTTTAAATTCATCCTACAAGCCGTTTGAATCATTTGATATCGCTCCAAATCAAATAATGGGTTTTGGGCAATCTGTTGGGATGTTATTTCAAGTAGAGATGAACGGAGCGTGTTATAAGCGTTTTAAGGTTATACCAGATGGGTATTTATTAATTGAATAATTATGATGAAATTCTTTAGAAGTGTCCGTTACCGCTTACATCGTGAAAGCAGAGTTAAAATAATGAAAGTACAACAATGTGTATAAACCATTAAAACGGTTCATATACGAGACCGTTGGCAGTAATTTTTGAAATAATATTTACATATAAATGAAGAGATCGTTCTTATTACTTTTTTTTCTAATTATCGGGATAGAAACTTTTGCTCAACAGTATGACTTTATTCCAAATGATCTTAAACCTGTACCTATTGCCGAACTCAAAAAACCCGATGGACCTTTAGATTTAGTTTTTTATGAAGATGGTACAAAGGTGACGTTTAAGGAGGCGATGGAAAAAGTTCAAAATGAAGAGGTAATTCCCTTGATGTTTGCTGATAAGTCAGGTAGATATAAAGCACTTGTTATCAGTGAGAAAATCCAAATTGATTATCCAGGTATTCCCAATAGCCTTAAAGAACTTGGATATTCTTTTGGTAATCCAGAAAGTGATTTTGTTGTTATTTATTCTCAAGGTGGCCCATTTCCAAAATTAAGCAGCTGGAAATGGCAGAAATGGATGCTTTCACTTAATGAGGAATTTGGAAGTTATTTTTTTATTAACTCCATGAAGACCCAAATCATAAATTCTGATGAATACAGTCAAAAGGAAATTTCATTTGATGAGGCAAAAACTTATATCGAATCAACAACTGAAATTCTTGAAGATTTGGTAAAATACTTCAAATCCCAAAATAAGAAAGTTTATCTCTATGGAATATCACATGGTGCTTTCATTGTTGAAAATCTTATTGCAACAAAAGGAAATATTGCAGACGGATACCTCGCTATGGTAGGCCGATTAGATATGGATGATGAAATGTGGCGGTCAAGAGCCAACAATGGCCGTGCCCGTTTTCTTGATGATGGTAAAACTATTGTTCAGACCGAAGTGGATTCTACAATAATCGGAAGAAATCAGGACAAATTACATGCAGCTAAAGCCTACAAGAGATATACTGAATTATTGAAAGGTATCAATCTATCCAACATGATATACTTATATGCCAAACTGGATCAAAAAGTTGGGTCATTGACTAAAAAGGAAATTGAATTTTTAGAATCTGCTGGAGCAAAAGTAATTGCAAGTGAAGGAAATCATTCTTCATTCCAGCCATATTTAGAAACTTTAATGAAACAATTAATAAAGAACTAAAACTACTGCCAACAAAGTATATGAAATCATAGCCGCCTATCGTCAGGCTACGCTTCATATACTAGACCGTTGTGTGCAATTAAAACTAACAAAAATGAAAAATTCTACATTACACATGTTACTGATTGTTTTAACATTTCAAGTACTTTTTGGATGCAGAAATGAAACTAAAATTGAATCTCTAACTAAAACATCTGATTCTGAA
>JABXHZ010000032.1 GCA_013373335.1 Cyclobacteriaceae bacterium
AACTCAGGAAGAAAGAAGAATGGGGGTTTACGCAAACGTAACCTTGGATTACTCCAACTACCTATATTTCAACCTTTCTGCTCGTAATGACTGGACTTCTACAGTAGAGCCTGAGAATAGAAGAATCTTGTATCCTGGTGCTTCCGTTTCTTTCATTCCAAGTACTGCTTTCAACTGGAATAGCAGCGTAGTAAATGATTTGAAATTGCGTTTAGGATATGGTACTTCTGCAGGTTTCCCTGCTCCATACAGAACAAGAAACGTATTGGTACAAAGTGCCCGTGCATTTGACCGTGACGGATCTGTTACACAGACTCACTCGGTATCCAATACCTTGGGTAACCCTAACTTGAAGCCTGAGCTTCATGAAGAAACTGAATTCGGTGTGGAAGGTGTGATGTTTAACAACAAATTGAGATTTGATCTCTCTTTGTATCAGAAAAACACCAGAGACTTGATTACACAGTCTCCGATTGACCCATCAACTGGATTTACTTCAACTGCTATCAACATTGGTAAAATCAGAACTCGTGGTATCGAATTCCAAGCTACAGTAACTCCGGTTTCTACAGCTTCAGGATTTGAATGGAACTCTACGATCAACTGGGGTATGTATCGCTCTGTAACAGTTGAATTGGGAGCTGGTCTTGACGAAATCGTAGTAGCAGGTTTTACAACCTTGGGTAACTTCGCTATTCCTGGTGAACCGTTCAACGTAATTAAGGGTATCGGATTCGAAAGAGATGAGCAAACTGGTCAGCCAATTGTACTTTCCAATGGTATCTACAAGCCAGCTGCTGATCTTCAAGTCTTGGGTGACCCTAACCCACGATGGAATGGATCTTGGATTAACTCCTTCTCCTACAAAGGATTCACTTTGAATGCGATGTTGGAGTATCGTCACAAAGGTGCGGTGTTCTCAAATACTGTAACTGCAACGCTAGCTCGTGGTGTGACCAAAGACCCAGTTGTTGATCGTGAATTTGCTTTCATCATGCCAGGTGTGAAAGAAGACGGAACTCCTAATGATATTATGATTACCGCTTCTGATTACTTCTTCTCTGGATATCAAGGAGCTACTGATGAACCAAACGTATTTGATGGTTCTATGGTCAGATTGAGAGAACTTTCTTTGGGATATGAGTTGCCTTCTACTTTGATGGCTAAGACTCCATTCAAGAGAGCTTCTATCGCCTTGAGTGGTACTAACCTTTGGTTCCTAGCCTTGAACTTCCCACCAAACATGAATTATGATGTGGACGTGTTGGGTACAGGTGTAGGTAACGGTTTGGGCTTTGACTTTGTAACAGGTCCTAGCTCTAGAAGATTCGGTGGAACTGTAACCCTTACATTCTAATCGCAAACAGAATCAATTATGAAAAAGAGAATATATAGTTTATTGTTGGCGGCAAGTACGTTGTTTGCGGTTTCCTGTGATCTTGATCTTTTGGAAAACCCAAATGCGGTAAACGCTGACACCGCTTCCCCTGATTTTCTGTTAAACAGAATTCAGCTGGATTATCAAGGCCTATTTAATACGATAGGTGATGACGGAATGAGATTGACCCGAATTATCAACCAGGGATCGGCTCAGTACGAAGGCGCATATACTCCTGTTACTACTAACGGGTATTGGAGTAATGCTTATGCAAACATCTTGGCAGATATTCAGTTTCTAGAGCCTTTGGCTGAAGAAGCACAATTCTTAAGACACTTGGGAATTGCCAAAACTATCAAGGCCATGGTACTATTTCACTTGGTAGATTCTTATGGAGATGTTCCTTATTCTGAGGCTTTAAATCCAGATGAATTTAACCCTGGAGTAGATTCAGGTGAGTCTGTTTATTTTGCAGCACTTGATGCTTTGAATGAAGCACAGGCTCATTTCCAAGCTTCTACAAGTTCTGGTTCTCCTAATGATTATTATTATGGAAGAAACTACACTAAATGGATCCGATTGATTAACACCTTGAAATTAAGATACCATCTTAACAGAAAGTTGGTTGATCCTTCGGGAGCTACTGCTGCTATCAATGCCTTGGTTGCTGAAGATAATTTCTTGAAAGAAGGTGATGATTTTGTATTCCAATTTGGAACTACAGCTGCTGACCCTGATTCTCGTCATCCAAGATTTGCTGGTCAGTACACCTCTGGTGGTGGTGATTACCAGTCTACCTACTACATGTGGCACTTGACTGAAGCAAAAGGATTTGATGATCCAAGAGCAAGATTCTATTTCTATCGTCAAGTATTGGTTAATTCAACCAATCCAGACGAGATCGAGTGTATCACTCAGTTGCCTCCTCCTCAGTACCTTGTAGGTGGTTTTATCTACTGTCTACCTGGAGAAAGAGGATATTGGGGTCGTGATCACCTGGATCCTGATGGTATTCCACCAGATGGTTTGAAGCGTACTGCATGGGGTGTATATCCTGCAGGTGGTCGTTTTGACGATGACTCTGCGTCTCCTGTGAATAACCCATCTTTGGGAGCGCAGGGTGCTGGTGTACATCCTATCATGTTGGCTGCTTATGTAGATTTTATGTTAGCTGAAGCTGCCTTAACCTTGGGTACTTCTGGTGATGCAAAAGATTATATGCTTAGTGGAATCGAAAAGCATATGAACTATGTGTATGATTGGAGTATGGGTACTTCTCAAGCTGGAGCAATCTCTTCATTCTTAGGTGATGAAGGAATTGATTACGATCAGCAGGTTGCTAATTACCTTACTTATGTTGGAGATGAATACGATGATGCTGCTTCAGCTGATGATCGTATGGATATTATCGGTCGTGAGTATTGGTTGTCTCTATTCGGTAGCGGTATTGAGGCGTTTAACTTGTACAGAAGAACTGGTAAGCCTGATAATATGCAGCCAGGATTGGAGCCTAACCCAGGTACTTTCCCTCGGTCATTCTTCTATCCAAACAACTACATGGTTACTAACAACAAGGCTGTTCAGAAAGCAGATCAATCCGTACAGGTGTTCTGGGATACAAATCCTCCGGGTAACGCTTGGGTTTATTAACCAAAAATTCTAGAAAAATATGAAAATGTTAAAATATAGTTTTGGTTTGCTAGCAAGTGCGCTGATGTTGTTCAGCTCTTGTAGAGACTTTGTTGAGCCGAATATCCCTTATACCGACTTCGATACAGGGGCATATTTGCGAACAATTGCTCGAACTAGCACAACCTTCAATTTCTTCGATTTGGCTAATTCCAAGTTTGCATTGACCTTGGAAGCTGTTGATGCTGAAGATGGTAATTCCGTTGAAACGGTTGAGATTTATGTTCGTCATAGACGATTGATCCCAGGTGTCGGTTTGGAATTTACGCCTGCTACTGGAGATAATTTGGTTTTGACTCTTCAGAAGTCAGATTTTGCACCTAATTCTGAGTCCAGATTCCTTCGGACTTCTTTCGAAATTTCTGCACTTGATGCGATTCAGGCGGTAGGATTGACCCCTACTGATGTTGAAGGTGCAGATGTGTTTGAATTCCGTTTGGTATTGAATGATCGTTTTGGTCGTTCGTTCACAAATACATCTGTGAATAACAACGTGGCAGGTGCGCCGTTCTATGCATCTCCTTTCCAGTACAATGTCAGCGTGATCTGTCCATCTGATTTGGCAGGTACTTATGACTTTGAACAATCCAATATGGAGTCTGTTTATGGTTCTTGTCCTGGTACCATTACTGGTACTACTACATGGACTGCAGTAGCAAGTACTCCTGGAGCCTATACCATTTCTGATGGTACCTTTGGTTTCTGGGATTGCTATGGTGACTCATGGGGAAATGGTAATGTACGTATAAATGACGCTTGTGGGGCATTAACAATGTCAGGATCTGATAAGTATAGTGCATCTTATTCTATGACAGTAGTAAGTGCCGATGCTGATAACTTAGTTATTCAGTGGTTAAAT
>JABXHZ010000233.1 GCA_013373335.1 Cyclobacteriaceae bacterium
ATGCTTTTAACAACTCTCCTCATTCGAACAAAAATTGAACTTTAACAATTTAGGAAATTCTTCAAAATCAGCCACTTAAAAATCAGCTTTATTGCTAAGCTGCCCCAAACAAAAAAGCTCCAAGGTTTCCCTTGAAGCTTTTCTGATATCTTGCTTTTTCAATTTACAATTAAGTATGAAATATTCCTTCCCGGAAGGGAATTCAGCAAAAACTCAGTCAATTCGGAATATGGTTCTCAGAATAAGTTTTCTGTCTGAAAATAGCTGTCATTGGCTACTGCCATCTTCGTTTTTAGGCGATAGGGATAACGTTCTGTGTATGGTGCGTATCCCGCAGGGTATGCATTATACACTTTGTTATGGACTTTTTTAATATCAATGAATGAATCTAAGGTACACTCCAGCTCCCCAGGCAATTAGCCATGCAATCACTGGCCACTTGATCTTTTTCCAGTGAAATATAAATAATGTGACTATTACTATAGAGGTTAAAATAAATCCAACTATATAATATTGACCAAATATGGCTGCTAATCTATTTATTGCGGGTTGTATTAGGCAAAAACTTCCAAACAAGATATAGTCCTTGTGTAATTGATGGTTGTATTTTCGCTGCTTAAACCCTTTAAGAATTAAAAATAATCCTAAAATAAACTGAAATAGCACCATCCAATCAACAGCTATAAAATGACCACGGCGAGTATATGTAGTGTAGAAGATATAGAGTATGTTCAACGTGACTACGATGAAAAAGATTACGCCAATTTTACCAATAGCAATGTGAATTTTTTGCTTATTTGATCGAATTAGAGAAGACTGAATTACAAGTAAGGTAAACCAAAGAAAGTTGATTATACCATGGCTAATCAACCTAGTATCATAATAGTCAGGAACTCCACCATCTAATATTAATACTGAAGAAAAACCAACTACCATAAATATCCATAGTAGGATTGCCATTAGAAAATGAAAGTGCGTTTTGAAAAAGATTTCTTTAGCCATTGGCTTTTTATTTAAGGTAAATGGTCCATAACGGTTCTGTATAAAAACCGTTTTAATGGATTTTATACTCTGTTGTCTTTAGTTTAATTTAGGCTGTTGTTGGGTCTGACAGTGGATTCCGCCTCCATTCCAATTCAATAGAAGGGCATTCTTAATGCCAATAATCTCCCGATCTGGGAAATATTTTGATAGGATCTCCTTCATTTCTTCATCCTTTTCTTTTTCCTTTAAAGGGAGGCCTTCCCTCCAATATTCTGAAACCAGCACAGCACCATTAGTTATCAGGAAATTAGAATACCCCATCACAGGAACAAGCACCACCTCTTCTCCAACGACCATTTCAGGATACCCGTCAAGCATATATTCTTGGGCCGGCATTTTGTACGTATATAAAGAAATATCAGGCATAGGGATTTCAACAATTGTAAAAGGTTTACCATCGGCATTGGTTTCCTTTCGCAGTTGGGCTAGATTTTTTTGAATAGCCATATAATCGTGTTCCTGAATTGGGCTGTTGTTTTTTTCGCTGTCAGCAATTACCGGTGTTAAAATGGTGGAATCGTTAACAAATCTGAAGTAGGCATCAATATGTTGATCGGCACCCTGACCAAAGTAGTTGTCAATTTTCCTTCCTGGCGTTTCTAACAGCATTGATTCCTCAATCCAAATCATTTTTTCTTTATTGTACATTTTTAGGTACGCCGCTTCAATTTCTTCCAAACTCTTACCTGGGTTTCGGCTAAGCCCATGATGTTTGAATGAAAGAATCACATTCTCGTTAACCTCCAATCCACCACCTTCGGCAGCGAATTCAGAGGAATTAATTTTCCAACCATATCTTTTAGCCAGATCGTTATCAATTGCCCCTCGTTCAAGGTCGTCTGCATGCTTCCCTGCGTATCCACTCCAACGAAAATCCGCGATCATTAAACTATCTCCATTGGTTAGGAATATAGGCCCGGCATCCCGCATGGCAATATTGGGCTGTTCGTGTCTGACAACCGTTATACTCTCACGGTCAAGTCCATTGGCCTCAATTAAGCTATCTAACTTAATTGCTGCCACATTCCCATCGACCAAAACATTCACAGGAACTTTTTTATACAAGCTTTCAATGATTTCAAATCTAGCACGAGTATCTGGAACTGGCCAATACTTGTCATCATGGAAATCTATCCACACAGCTTGATGAGGATACCACTCTGGTGGGTAACTATACGCTTTGGATTCTGATTTCTTTTCTGAACAGCTCAAAAGGAGCAAGGGGAATAATAAAATTAAATTCTTCATGATTCAATTAATTAAAGACAACGGTTAGTATATGAGCCGTTTTAATGGCTTATATACAGTGTTGGCAGTAGTTTTTAAAATATTCATCAATTATTGTATATGCTTTATCCACTAGATTTTCTTTAAATAGAATATCGTTATTAGTAAAAATCACAATGGTAAGCGGTCTTTCAAATTCAAAAATAGACCAGTTGTTAACCCCATAATATAATCCAGCCGATACAGCCATATCGTCAAACACTTCCCATCCCATGGCATACGAAGAATTTTTTCCTTTTAAAGTTCTCATGTCTTCAGAGTGTAATTCAATATTCATCGAAATCGGTTTGAATATTAAATCATGGAACTCTGGCGTTAATATTTTCTTATCCCGAAGAGCTTCAACATATTTACTATAATCTTCAAGATTTGTATAAATGCCTCCAGCTCCAACAAGGTCATCAACAACTTGACCCTCCATGGTTTGCCAGTTCAATAGACTATCCCTTTCATAACATAAGGCCTTCTCTTTTATGATTTGTGATGCTGACATATCGATAAATGAAGTTGAATTCATTCCAATTGGATTAAATATTTCATTTTGCATAAATTCACGAAATGAAGTGTCTGAAACAATTTCAATAATTCTAGTAAGAACATAATACCCTCCGTTATTATATTCAAATTTGCTGCCTGGTTTGAAATTCAAGCTGTCATTTTTAGAATACCATTCAATCGCATCCTTATTATTAGGAAAATTTGAAGATTCCCAATGGTTTTCAAAAACATATTCCACGTCCTGAATACCAGAAGTATGAGAAATCAGTTGATTTATCGTAACATCTCTAAATACTGGATACGGAATATATTTATAGACAGAGTCCTTCAAATCTAGCTTTCCCTGTTCTAGTAAGCGTAAAATACCTAATGCTGTGAACTGTTTAGCAAGGGAACCAGACCTCATGTTAGTAGTTGCTTTTATAGGTAGACTTTTACTTAAATCTCTCAATCCATAACCATTGCTAATTATTTTTTTTCCTTCGAAGGAGACTAGTATTGCCGCCCCTGGAGTATTATCATTGAAATATTGATTAAATAATGAGTCTATTTTTACTTCAAGCAGTCCATGGTCAATAGTTGAATCAGTTTCTTTGTTCTTCACTTCTCCACAAGAAATCAAATACAATCCTGCAAGTATGTATAGTATATATTTCATTAATTAGTCAAATTGCTGCCAACGGTCTCGTGTATGTGACGTGGCGGGCTTTTGCCCGACATGAGCACATACACAATGTTAGCGGTTCGGCTTTATGATTATAATTCATTTGACAAGTTTCTATTATGATAATTCCTTACGGTTAGGACGGCTGTAATCAAAAAAGGAATGGTTGAAATTAGAATTTTATAGTTTAAACTTATTAATCCTATTAGAAACATAAATAGCAATAAAATGCCGATACCACCTATTCCGATATATGTAATTATTTTATTCGTTCTTTTTTGAAATAGAGTATAGAGAAGCAATAATTGCCCAATTAACGGAAGCAATATAAAAGGATGAACTATCGAATTTGGGTCTTGAACAAATTTTGAAAATATTTCAATTTCCCCTTGAAGTAGAAACATACTATTGTTACCACCCCATTCTAAATACCCAATAAATGAGGTAAGTATTAAGCAGACATTTAATAATTTATCCTTTATCATCCTTTAAATAACACTAAGTTTAATTGTTGAATAGTGGTGTAAATATTTTTAATCCAACAAAATTATGTTAATTAATAGCTATTTTTCTTTTTTGCTGACCGCTAACTTGTTTATTTCCGCCATAATTTAGATTTTTTTGTGGCGTTTATTTTTTTACAAATCATCAAATGGAGACTTAATATTTTGAATAGACTTGGTTGAAACATGCGTGTAGATTTCGGTAGTTTTACTACTGTGATGACCTATTAGCTATTGAAT
>JABXHZ010000173.1 GCA_013373335.1 Cyclobacteriaceae bacterium
ATCAAAAGGAATTACTTCAAAACCCATTTCTGCAGCAATAGCTTCAGCCTTTGAAATGGTCCTATTGGATATCATGACCTTTGAGTCGGGTAGATAAACCATGTTTTTAGCCACATCTTCCCCTATTTCTCCCAAACCGATTAAGAGAATACGTGGCTGATAAGTATTCGAAGTGATGCTTTCAATCAGTTCAATAGTTGCATAAGACAGAGAAGCTGCCCCATCCCTAAAGGCTGTTTCTTGAACTACCCGTTTATTGGTGAAGAAAACGGTGTGCATGAGCCTATGCAAAAAAGGTCCGGCCATATCCAAATCCACAGAAGTTTGATAGGCCCTTTTTACTTGGTTTGCAATTTGAATATCACCAACTACTTGAGCTTCTAGACCCACAGAAACCCGGAATAAATGCTCAATTGCTAGTGAATCAGTCTGAAAAAGTTCGAAATACTCAAGGTAATTTTCAACGTCAGCTATTCCCTTTTCTAAACCAATCAATTTAATGATTGCTTCATTGAGGTTTTCTTCATGAGAATAGTAAACTTCCGTTCTATTACAAGTAGAAAGAATCAATACTTCCGATAGGTTGAAGATTTCTTTCAGCTTTAAGTGAATACTATGAATCGCTTGGTCATCCAAGGAAATCAATTCACGAATCTGAACGGGAGCGGTCTTATGAGATAAACTAAATGCGTTAAACTTAACCTGCATGGGATTTTTCTTGCAATGCAAAATTAATAATGAACTTCCCCAAATTTGTGATTTAAGTCATGTTGAGTTTAATTTAGATGGATTCTAAATTAAGGAATTGCAAACCTCGGGAATTTTTGAATTGAAATCCAATATTCTTAACTTATACGTTATTGAGTAAATCTATTTTAATCGATGTTGTCGAGATTTTTTTATCACTTAAAGCGTGAACTCGGTTTTTCAAGAAAGGAATCAAGAGGATTCTTGTTGGTGATACCTTTTTTAAGCCTTCTTGCATTTTTTCCGCAAATCGTTCAGAAAGTCAAGAGTAATTCAAATTCTGAAATTGAAAATCAAATCCTTTTCCTTGTAGATAGCTTGGAGCAAAAAGGATTTGTTTTGGCAAAATCTCCCTATCCAATCCAAGTTCCGGATGATACTTCTTCCCTTGTTAATTCTGGGTTGAAACGAATTCCTTTTTCGGAAGCGGATTCCATCACACTGCAGATTGTTCCAGGTATAGGGCCAAGTCTAGCCGGCAGGATCATTAAATATGAGCAAGCGTTGGGTGGCTTTTTTGCTCCGCATCAACTAGCTGATATTTATGGTTTAAAGCCGGAAGTTGCTGAGAGGATTTGGGAATATTTTGAATTTGATGGGGAAATCAAGAGTAAAATCCCCATAAATTCAATTGACGTTGTGGATTTAGCAAAGCACCCCTACATAAGTTATGGTCAAGCAAAGGTTTTGGTAGCCTTCAGAAATCAACATGGTAATTTTTCAAAGCCTGAAGATTTAATGCAAATAAAAATTTTTGAAAAAGAATGGGTTGAAAAACTGAGCCCATATTTAGCTTTTTAATTTCAATTCTAAGATTCATCTTTGACAATGAATCAAAAAGAGTTTGAAGAAAAGTTTCCTCCCTTAAATTTGCCGGGCTTTAATCCCAAACTTACTTGGAAAGAGGATAAATTGTTGATTTTTGATTCAGTAAGAAAAAAGGATTTAGTGTTAACGCCAGAGGAATGGGTTAGGCAGCATTGGATTCATTTTTTGGTGGAAAAACAAGGTTTTCCTAAAGGTTTGGTATCAACAGAAAAGGGACTTATTTATAATCAATTACAAAAGCGAACTGATGTACTGATTTGGGATCAGGAAGGTAAACCATACCTTTTAATTGAATGCAAGGCACCTAAAGTCCCTATCAATCAAAAAACTTTGGAACAGGCTAGTATCTATCATCACCAATTAAAGTCAGCTTACCTTATTCTATCTAATGGATTTAGCCATATTTTCCTTCAATATCATGCATCTGAAAAAAAATTTTCACAGAGAAAAGAAATTCCAAAACCACCAATTTGTATCTGATTTCTATGATTTTCCTCATTCTTTTTTTAACTTTTAGGCAATAAGTAATACCCCACTATGTCAAGTACTGTACGTAATCTTCCCTGTGAACTTTGTGCCAGTCGCAAACATTCACTTTTGGCTGATCTGTCAGAGGCACATATCTGTACGATCTCTTCCAATAAAAATTTGATCTCTCACCGAAAAGGTCAAATTCTGTATTATGAAGGGACTAAGCCTCTTGGAATTTTTTGTATCAATTCTGGTGTAGTTAAGGTCTACAAGACAGCCTCAAATGGGAAAGACCAAATAATTCACTTAGCAAAAAGCGGTGATTTCTTAGGCTATTCTGCGCTTCTTGGAGAAGAAAATTACACCAATTCTGCTATGATTGTGGAGGATGCCAAAATCTGTTTTATTCCCAGGGAGGCATTTTTAAATACCTTATTCAGCAATACACCTTTCTTCAAAAGAGTGACCAAACAGCTCAGCCATGAATTGAATATTATGGAGGAAAAGTTAACCGATGCGACTCAAAAAAGTATCCGTGAGCGATTGGCTTATACTCTTTTGTTTTTGGCGAGCAGCTATGGAGTAGAAGGGGATGAATCCCAAAAAATTGATTTGGTCTTGAGTAGAGAAGAAATCGCAGGAATAGTTGGTACTGCTACAGAATCAGTAATTCGCTTACTTTCAGAATTCAAAAAGGATAATTTAATTGAATTCGAGGGTAAGAAGATCATCATTAAGGACAAGCGGGCTTTAGCTCGGCTTTCTGATTTTTACGCATCCTAGAACCTTATCGACTTTTTTCCGGTTTTTACCCTATGGTTAAAAAAATGAAATCACAGGCTATTCGACTGTGTCTAGTTGTTATTTTTTTATGGGTAGGCCATGGTGTTTCGGCTCAATCCTTAGCTTACGAGACCTTATTGAGTGGCCTGTATGATGATGATTTTCCTACATTAATGCCTTCAGAAATTAAAAGTTTGTCTGATTTTCAAATTCTTGATACCCGAGAAAAGGAAGAATTTGAAGTCAGTCACCTTAAGGGAGCTATAAATGTTGGCTATGAGAATTTTTCCAGTTCCCAGTTAAGTCAATTAGACCCAAAGAAGCCAGTGTTGGTCTATTGTACGGTAGGAGCAAGATCTCAGGATATTGGTAAAAAATTAGCAGAGCAAGGGTTTCAGGTTTTCAATTTATATGGTGGGATTTTTCAATGGGTCAATGATGGAAAAGAAGTGTATGATCAGTCCGGAAAAACCAATCGAGTGCATACATATAACTTAGCTTGGTCCATTTGGCTCGAAAAAGGAGAAAAAGTTTATTGAGCCTTTTCCCGAATAATCCATAGCTCTTGAAATCTAATTTGTGTATTAAGTGAGTGCTAGAAATACCATGAAATTCCAATTCTTCTTTGTTTTTATTTTTCTGAATTTCCTTTTTTCCTGTGGACAATCCACCTTAGGTGGTCAGGGAACTTTACCTCCAAATCACATTCTTTGGGATGAGTTGGTGCGTGCTCATGTGCGAGCAAGTGGAGAAGTTGACTATCGGGGATTTATCCGGGAAAAGGACAAATTGGAGTCCTATTTGGAGCAGTTGAGCAAGAACGCTCCAGATAGAAATTCATGGACTGAGGCAGAGCAATTAGCTTATTGGATCAATGCCTACAATGCTTTCACAGTTAAATTAATTGTCGATAATTATCCCGTAGAAAGCATTAGGAATTTGGGACCAAAACTCAAAATTCCATTAATTAAAGATGTTTGGCATTATGAATTTTTTGAAATTAATGGAGAACCTTCTAGTCTGGATGAAATAGAGCATAGTATTCTCCGAAAGGAATTTGAGGAGCCTAGGATTCATTTTGCGATTAATTGTGCATCTGTTTCTTGCCCTCCATTATATAATCGAGCTTTCGTTCCTGAAAAGTTGGAAGAGCAATTGGAGTTCGTAACAAGACGTTTCATCAATGATCCAGACCGAAATAAAATTAGCAGGGATAAGGTGGAGATTTCATCCATTTTTTCGTGGTTTAAGGGGGATTTTACCAAAAAAGGAACCTTGATCGACTTTTTAAACCAATACAGTCAAATACCAATTTCCCGGAATGCTCGCGTCAGTCATTTGGATTATGACTGGAGTCTAAATGAATAGGATTATCTTTGAGAATCTCTTTCATTCATGAGCAACTCTAAACACATAGTCATTCTTGGTAATGGAATCGCTGGAATTACTTGCGCCAGGCACCTGCGAAAGCAAAGTGATTCAATAAGAATCACAGCGATTTCAGGTGAGAGTAAGTATTTTTTCTCGCGAACAGCCCTGATGTATGTCTTCATGGGACACATGAAATTTGAAAACACCCAACCTTATGAAAATTGGTTTTGGGAGAAAAACAGAATTGATCTTTTGGAAGAGTGGGTTGAAAATGTAGACTATCAGAAGAAGGAACTGCATTTCCGAAGCGGAGGAAAGATTGGCTACGACCAATTGGTATTGGCCACAGGTTCACAACCCAATAAGTTTGGATGGCCTGGACAGGACTTAGAAGGTGTTCAAGGGCTTTATTCTAAGCAGGATTTGGAGATGATGGAGAAAAATACCTCCGCAGGAGTTGAACATGCAGTAATTGTTGGAGGTGGACTGATAGGTATTGAAATGGCAGAAATGCTGGCCTATAAAGGGATTTCTGTTACTTTTTTGGTTCGGGAAACTGGATTTTGGAGAAATGTACTTCCCCGTGAAGAATCTGAACTTGTTGGGAGGCATATTTTGGAACATCATATGGATCTCAGATTGGAAACTGAGTTGGTAGAAATAATACCTGATGAATCGGGAAGAGTTAAGGCAGTTCTTACCAATAAAGGGGAAGAGATTCCTTGTCAATTTGTGGGATTAACAGCTGGCGTCACTCCGAAAATTGATTTTTTAAAGGAAACAGAATTGGACATTAATCGAGGTATCTTGGTTGATTCATATTTCAAGACAAATATTCCTGATGTTTTTGCGATTGGAGATTGTGCGGAGTTTCGTATGGCTCCAGGTCCTGGAAGAAATAAAATCGAGCAGGTATGGTACACCGGAAGAATGCATGGGGAAACACTTGCTTTTAATTTAGTGAACAACCCTGTACCCTATAAACCTGGGATTTGGTTCAATTCAGCCAAATTTTTGGATATAGAATATCAAACCTATGGCCATGTTCCTTCCGATTGGTCAACGCAGGAATACCAAGACTTTTATTGGGAGCATGATTCTGGAAAGGTATCTTTTAGGATGCTTACGGATACCAATGATTCAATTGTAGGGGTAAATAACTTCGGGTTTCGGCTTCGCCATGAATTTTTTGATCGGGCAATTCGCGAAAAGTGGAGTGGAACCAAAGTGATTCAAAATTTGGAAAAGGCCAACTTTGATCCTGAATTTTATGCACCCTATATACATGCCATTCAGGAAACTTATGGAAAAGAAAAAGGGCTAAATATTGCATTTAAAAAGAGATCATTCATTCAAAAACTATTTTCTGCTAAGCTATGAGGTTCATCCAAAGACTAGGAATATTCTTTTTTCTGTTGGGCTTGATAACCTTTACGGCAATCCCCTTTTTGGGAGAATATCAGTTTTCAGAAGATCAGTTAGCTGCTTTAGTTAAAGATCTTCATCGAGAAAAAATGATTACCATCCTTCATCCTATGATAGATAAGGATTATACCAGTTCTTTTGCTTTTGTGGGCGAATTGAATCACTTGATGGATGAATACAATAGCGTGTTAAAAGCTGAAAACAAGTGGGATGAAGTGATTTGGGATGATTATAGCTTTCCTTTGGCTAAAGCAGCGTTAAGTAGTCCTGTCCAAGAAAATCCGTATTTGTTTTTATTCTTAAGCATAGGACTGGTCATTTTAGGTGGCTTGCTTTACATCCTTCCTCAATTTAGAAATGAGCCACCGGGGATTAAAAACAATGGGGTTTTTCATTCCAAAATGAAAAACAGGGGATGGCTAGGAATGGTGACAGGGACCTACTTGATTTTGTTCTATGTGATCTTGTATTGGTATCCAGCCTATTTGGTCAATTTGGTATGGATGGTGGAGCCAATTAGCTTAGCGCTTTCAGGAAATCCAGCAAGTCAGTGGTTTTTATATGGTTTGATCTATACGCTGGCCATCTTGGTTATGGGAGTTCGGATGTTTAGAAAATATCGAGGCAACCGATATCAACAGGTCAGAACAGCATCTTTGATGTTCTTTCAAACTGCATTTGCTTTTTTGATTCCTGAGATTCTGGTTCTATTGAACAAACCTTATTTTGATTTCAAAAATATTTGGCCTCTCGATTATTCATTTTTTTATGACTATCGAATTGAAAGTCTTACCCAATCCGGCGCCATAGGTATGTTTATGCTGATTTGGGGGATATTATTGATCGTGGTAGGGGTGCCAGCGTTTACTTATTTTTATGGGAAACGGTGGTATTGTTCTTGGGTATGTGGTTGCGGTGGTCTTGCAGAAACAGTAGGGGATCCCTATCGTCAGCTATCAGACAAATCACTTAAATCCTGGAAAATTGAACGCTATTTAATTCATTCAGTGTTGGCTTTAGCCGTTGTCATGACTGTTCTGACGATTGCAAATTATTTTACCGCCTTCGGACTATTAGGTAATGTGACAAATCAATTGCACTCCTTTTATGGCTTTTTCATAGGTTCTGCCTTTGCAGGAGTGGTCGGAACTGGTTTTTATCCTTTTATGGGGAACCGAGTATGGTGTCGTTTTGGTTGTCCTTTGGCGGCTTATTTGGGCTTGGTACAACGGTTCAAATCTAGATTTCGAATTACAACAAATGGAGGTCAGTGCATTTCATGCGGAAATTGTTCCACCTATTGTGAAATGGGAATAGATGTCCGATGGTATGCACAACGAGGTCAGAATATTGTCCGATCCTCCTGTGTGGGTTGTGGAGTTTGTGCAGCGGTTTGTCCTAGAGGTGTATTAAAATTGGAAAATGGTCCTGAAGAAGGCCGAATCAATGAAATGCCATTAATTATCGGCAATGATTCAATTAAAGTAAATGCCTGAAATAATTTCCTATAGTTTATTGGCCATCTATATCCTGGGGATGTTAATCATCTTAGGATACAGCCTTGCTTTGGGGCATTTGCTCATTGGTTTTTGGAAATCAAAAAGAAGAAATCAAAAAGATCCTTCCCTACCTTCAGAATGGCCGAAAGTCACCATTCAATTGCCTGTTTTTAATGAATTGTATGTTGCAGAGCGCTTGGTAGATGCGGTTGCCAAAATCGATTATCCATTAGAGAAGCTAGAAGTCCAGATTCTGGATGATAGCACTGATGAAACAAGTGGTTTGATTCAGGCAAAACTAAAGCAATATCCCGCCTTTCCCTTTGTTTACCTTCATCGCAGTAATCGAAAAGGCTTCAAAGCTGGGGCTCTTCGCGAAGGGCTGATTGTTGCTAAAGGAGAGTTTATTGCCATTTTTGATGCGGATTTTCTTCCAAATCCCGATTTTTTGAAAAAAACGATTCCCTATTTTCAAGATGATCGTGTTGGAATGGTTCAGAC
>JABXHZ010000001.1 GCA_013373335.1 Cyclobacteriaceae bacterium
CCTTCTTGCTCGTCAGGTAGGTGTTCCTGCACTTGTTGTATTCTTGAACAAGGTGGACATGGTTGACGATGAAGAGCTTCTAGAGCTAGTAGAAATGGAAGTAAGAGAATTGCTTTCTTTCTATGAATTCGATGGAGACAACATTCCTGTTATCAAAGGTTCTGCACTTGGTGCATTGAACGGTGAAGAGAAGTGGGAGAAAACTGTAATCGAATTGATGGATGCAGTTGATAACTACATTCCGCTTCCTGAGCGTTTGATTGACAAAGACTTCTTGATGCCAGTTGAAGACGTATTCTCTATCACTGGTCGTGGTACTGTAGCTACCGGACGTATTGAAAGAGGTGTTGTTAACACTGGTGATCCTGTTGATATCATCGGTATGGGTGCTGAGGGATTGAAGTCTACCGTAACTGGGGTAGAGATGTTCCGTAAGATCCTAGACAGAGGTGAAGCAGGTGACAACGTAGGTTTGTTGTTGAGAGGTATTGAAAAGTCTCAGATCAAGCGTGGTATGATTATCTGTAAGCCAGGATCTGTTACTCCTCACGCTCACTTCAAAGCTGAAGTTTACGTTCTTTCCAAAGAAGAAGGTGGACGTCACACTCCATTCTTCAACAAGTATCGTCCACAGTTCTACTTGAGAACTACTGACGTAACTGGTGAGATCAAACTTCCAGAAAACGTAGAAATGGTTATGCCAGGTGATAACGTGACTATCGAAGTAAATCTGTTGAACGCAGTTGCTTTGGAAAAAGGTCTCCGATTTGCGATCCGCGAAGGTGGACGTACAGTTGGTGCCGGTCAGGTTACTGAGATCTTGGATTAATATCCTGAATAATTGATACATAATGCGATCCTGAAGTTTTTTGGGATCGCATTTGTTTCTTTAGGCACTTATATCTAATTTTGCGTTCCCGTTTGGAGAGCGATCAAACACACGGGCATAGTTCAATGGCAGAATAGCGGTCTCCAAAACCGTTGATGGGAGTTCGAATCTCTCTGCCCGTGCTAGTAAGCTAATACATATGAATCTGAAAAACTTTGTCCTCGAATCCTACGACGAAATGAAAAACAAGGTCACTTGGCCTAAGTACTCATTTCTTCAAAACTCAGCGGTGCTGGTGTTAGTAGCTTCTTTGATCTTTGCTTTGTTTATCGGAGCAGTCGATTTAGGATTCGAAAACATCATGACATGGTTTTATGATTTATTCTAATTGAATTGAAATTACAGCATGGCCGAACATAAGTGGTACGTACTCAGAGTAGTAGCAGGACAGGAAAAAAAGACTAAGACTTATCTGGATAATGAAATTTTCAGACAAAAGTTGGAGGAATATATTCCTGAGGTGCTAATCCCATCTGAGAAAGTATATGAGATGCGCAATGGCAAAAAGCGTGTTCGCGAAAGAAATTTCTTTCCGGGCTACGTTTTAGTCAATGCTGATCTTTCCTACGGTGAAGCCAATCACGTAATAACGAGCATTCCGGGAGTAATCGGATTTCTTGGATCAAACCAGGGGGGAGCTTCCAAAACCCCTGAACCATTACGCCAGTCAGAAGTCAACCGTATCTTAGGAAAGGTTGAGGAGATTGATGAGTTTGCCGAGAAGCTGGATACACCATTTATAGTCGGAGAGTCCGTTAAAGTAATGGACGGACCCTTTAGTGGATTTACCGGGACAATTGAGGAGATATTTGATGACAAGAAGAAATTGAACGTTATGGTCAAAATTTTCGGTCGAAATACTCCTGTTGAATTAAACTTTATACAAGTAGAAAAACAAGACTAAGCAATGGCTAAGGAAATCACTGGTTATTTAAAACTGCAAGTGAAAGGTGGCCAGGCAAATCCGTCACCTCCAGTTGGTCCTGCTCTTGGTTCCAAGGGTTTGAACATCATGGAGTTTTGTAAGCAATTCAATGCACGTACCCAAGATAAAATGGGTCAAACGTGTCCTGTATTGATTACAATCTACTCGGATAAGTCTTTCGATTTCGTCGTAAAAACTCCTCCAGCAGCAAACCTGCTTTTGGAAGCGGCTAAAATCAAAGGCGGATCTGCAGAACCTAACCGTAAGAAGGTAGGGTCTGTTACCTGGGATCAGGTAAAGGAAATAGCGGAGGTAAAGATGCCTGACTTGAATGCCTTTAAAGTGGAGTCTGCCATGCGAATGGTAGCTGGTACTGCACGTAGTATGGGTATCACGGTATCTGGTAAAGCCCCTTGGGAAGAATAATAAAACAACTATGGCTAAGTTAACAAAAAAGCAAAAAGAAGCTCTTTCTAAGTACGACCCAAGCCAAGTGTACTCCCTTGAGGCGGCTTCTAATCTCGTGAAAGAAATCACAAACGTAAAGTTTGATGCTTCAGTAGATGTGGATGTACGTCTTGGCGTTGATCCTCGAAAAGCTGATCAAATGGTGCGTGGTGTGGTTGCTCTTCCACATGGTACGGGAAAAGACACCAAGGTATTGGTGCTTTGTACTCCTGACAAAGAAGAAGAAGCCAAAGAAGCGGGTGCAGACTACGTTGGATTGGACGACTACATTGCCAAAATCGAAGGCGGATGGACTGACATTGATGTCATTATCACCATGCCTAATGTGATGGCTAAGGTAGGTAGACTAGGTAGAGTATTGGGTCCAAGAGGCCTAATGCCAAACCCTAAAGCAGGTACGGTTACTTTGGAAGTAGGTAAAGCTGTTAAAGAGGTAAAAGCAGGTAAAATTGATTTCAAAGTAGATAAGTTTGGAATCATCCATGCGAGTGTTGGAAAAGTGTCTTTCAGCCCTGAGAAAATTCAGGAAAATGTGAATGAGCTGATCCAAACGATCTCTAAGTTGAAGCCTTCTTCATCTAAAGGAACTTATTTCAAGAGTATTCATCTATCCAGTACGATGTCTCCTGGCATTAAGGTAGACAAGGGTAGTTTTCAAGGTATATAATCATGACTAGAGAAGAGAAAAAAGAAGTAATCGACAGTCTTACCGAGAAGTTCAGAGAAAACCCTTTCTTCTATATTACAAATGCTTCGGGATTCACTGTAGCTGAGGTAAATGCTTTCCGACGAACTTGCTTTGAAAAAGGAGTTGAGTACAAAGTGTACAAAAACACCTTGATCAAGAAAGCTTTGGAAAATCTAGACGCAGATTTTTCTCAGTTGGATAGTGCATTGAAAGGATTCTCTGGAATTATTTTCTCCAAAGAGACTAGTAATCTGCCAGCAAAAGTATTGCTGGATTTCAGAAAGAAGATGGGTAAAAAAGAAACCCGTCCGGTATTCAAAGGAGCCTCCATCGATTCAGACGTTTTCGTAGGTGAGGAAAACCTTGAAATGCTGTCTAAACTTAAGTCTAAGCAAGAGTTGCTTGGAGACCTATTGGGTCTACTTCAGTCTCCTGCTATGAACCTGATCTCTGCTCTTCAAAGTGGTCAAAACAACCTTGGTGGAGTTTTGAAAGCTTTGGAAGAAAGAGGCGAACAATAATTAGTAAATCATCATTTATCAACGTAAAAAATTAAACTTTAAATAAAATGGCAGATCTTACACAACTTGCAGATCAGTTGGTAAACTTGACTGTAAAAGAGGTTAAAGAATTGACAGATATCCTTAAGGATCAGTATGGTATTGAGCCTGCTGCAGCTGCTGTAGCTGTTGCTGGACCTGCTGCTGGTGGAGCTGATGGTGGCGCTGCAGAAGAAGAGAAGACTTCTTTTGACGTTATCTTGAAAGCTGCTGGTGGTCAGAAGCTAGCTGTAGTTAAGCTTGTAAAAGAATTGACTGGTCTTGGATTGAAAGATGCGAAGGAATTGGTTGATGCCGCTCCTAAAGCATTGAAAGAAGGTATCGCTAAAGACGAAGCTGAGGCTTTGAAGAAGTCTCTTGAAGAAGCTGGTGCTGAAGTAGAGATCAAATAATTTGGCGAACCAAAAACCACTGGTTTAGGTTATGCCCTAAGACCTGACTATTCAAGTCAGGTCTTTTCCTGTTTATGCACAGGGTAAAAATTGCATTATTCTAAGCGACAATTGTCGTATTCCGTTATTTAATTTCACCAAAACACACACTACCTTGGCTATCAAGAATCAAACCGAAAGGAAAAGTTTCTCCTCCATAAAGGTGGTCAAAGACTATCCGGATTTTCTCGATATCCAGCTACAGTCCTTTAAGGACTTTTTCCAGCTGGATACGCCCGCAGAGAAGAGAAGAGCCGACGGATTATTCAAGGTTTTCTCTGAGAATTTCCCTATTTCAGATTCTCGCGAAAATTTTACCTTGGAATTCATCGACTATGCGGTGGATCCACCCAAATACAGCGTCGGGGAATGTATTGAAAGAGGTCTTACCTACTCTGTTCCTTTGAAGGCAAAGCTTAGATTGCTTTGTCATGATGAGGACAATGAGGATTTTGAAACCATCGAGCAGGAAGTTTTCTTAGGAAACCTGCCATATATGACTGAGAAAGGATCATTTGTGATCAACGGAGCCGAGCGTGTAATCGTGTCTCAATTGCACAGATCTCCTGGAGTATTTTTCGCGCAAAGTAAGCATACAAATGGTACTAAGCTTTACTCCGCTAGAATTATTCCTTTCAAAGGTTCTTGGATCGAATTCGCTACTGACATCAATAATGTCATGTATGCCTACATCGATCGAAAGAAAAAATTCCCTGTTACAACCTTGCTTCGTGCTATCGGATATGGATCCGATAAGGATATTTTGGATTTGTTTGGACTTTCTGAGGAAGTTTCAGCTACCAAAACAGCCCTTAAAAAAGCTGCAGGAAGAAAGCTTGCTGCCCGTGTTTTGAGAACTTGGGTAGAAGACTTCGTAGATGAAGATACAGGTGAGGTAGTATCTATCGACCGAAATGAAGTTTTGTTGGAGCGGGATACCGTTTTGACTGACGAGGATATTGAAATGATCCTTGATTCCGGTTCAAAAAGTATAATCCTTCACAGAGAAGATGTAAATATTGCTGATTATTCCATCATCTATAATACGCTTCAGAAGGATAATTCCAACTCTGAAAAAGAAGCTGTTGAGGTAATTTACCGTCAACTTAGAAATACTGAAGCACCTGATGAGGCAACGGCCCGTGAGGTGATTCATTCCTTGTTCTTCTCCGATAAGCGATATGACTTAGGAGAAGTTGGACGATATAGAATCAACAAAAAATTAGGTCTCGATATCGAGCCTGATAAAATTGTATTGACGAAGGAAGATATTATTTCCATCGTAAAATACTTGATCGGTTTGATCAACTCGAAAGCAGTGGTCGATGATATTGATCACCTTTCAAATAGAAGAGTTCGAACTGTAGGCGAGCAGCTTTACAGTCAATTCGGAGTGGGTCTTGCTCGTATGGCAAGAACTATCCGAGAGAGAATGAACGTACGTGATAATGAAGATTTCAAGCCTGTAGACTTGATCAATGCTCGTACACTTTCTTCTGTGATTAACTCTTTCTTTGGAACCAACCAGCTTTCTCA
>JABXHZ010000124.1 GCA_013373335.1 Cyclobacteriaceae bacterium
CCTATTGATGCGCAAGGCGTCCATAATTTCGACACTCCTCAAAGTATAGATTTCGAGGCCTATGCCGAAGATATCCGAAAAATTCAAAAGGGCGAAACGGTCTATCGGGAGGAATATACTTTCAACAATGCCGCAAAAAAACCCAAAATGCTAGCCTTTCAACCTGCACCGGTAATTGTGGTGGAGGGAATTTTTGTGCTTTACTATCCGGAATTGTCTGATTTGTTGGATTTAAAGGTTTTTATTGATGCCAAGGACCATATTAAACTTAAAAGACGGATTATTCGAGACAAAGTAGAGCGGGGTTATGATCTCGACGATGTGTTGTATCGCTACGAGATGCATGTGATGCCCACCTATGAAAAATACATCAAGCCGTTTAAGAATGATGCTGATTTGATCATTCCAAATAACGATAATTTCGATATGGGACTGGAAGTAATCCGGACTTACCTAAGAGCCAAATCCTTTCAAAGGCCTTGATTAATTGGTTTTGGCATAAAAAATATTTCTATATTTGCCCTCCATGAGACAAAAAAGCAACATAAATAAACTTTGGCAGCGAAGACTTACACTAGTCTTGGCCATGTTGCTGTGCTTTTTTGTAGCCTCTGTGGAATATGTTGCTGAGCAGGAACCCGTAAAGGTTGAAAGTCACCAAAACTCTGATTCAGGGGATTTTAGCATGCTCAGTGTGGCAGTAGATGCAGTAGTCCCATTTGCTGTTCAAATTTCGCAGACAGCCCTGTATTTTATTTATGAATTAATCAGTTTCGAGCCACATACTTTTGTGGTCTCCACTTTCCCCGTTCCCCAGGAAAATCAGCTGGTTCAGATACTTTTTGAACGGATCATTTCTACGAAAGGGCCCTAGTCCTTCTTTTTCTAACAGTTATTAGCCGCAGGCAAAATTTTGTCCTGCAACATTCTCTTATTTCTAAAAATCAATTTCAAATTCAATAATTCAATGCAAAACAAAGGAGTCATTGTGTTTTTGACAGTGGTGATTACAGCCTTATGTCTGTATTATCTGTCATTCACATTTGTTTCAAATGGCATTCAGCAAACAGCTACTGAATATGCCACAGATGCCTCAGGTAACGTAGATTTTGTTAAAAGAAGGGCGTATCTCGATTCAATTTGGAGAGAGCCCGTTTACAAATTCTTAGGGGCGGATTTTACTTATCAAGAAATCAAAGAAACCGAACTAGGTTTAGGTCTTGACCTGCAAGGTGGTATGCATGTGACTTTGGAGGTTTCTCCTGTAGAGATCGTCAAAGGTTTGGCAGGTAATCCTAAAGATGAAGGATTCAACAAATCTGTAGAGGACGCTCGGCTTGCAGCAAAGACTTCAACAGAAAAATTTGTAAATCTATTTTATACTGCTTGGCAGCAAAATAACCCAGGAAAAAACCTGAGCAGCATTTTTGCGACCGCAGCCAATAGAGGTAGAATTTCTTTGGAGTCTTCCGATGCAGAAATCATAGATATCATTGATACGGAGGTTGAAAATGCCATTGAACGATCTTTCAATATTCTTCGAACTCGTATTGACCGCTTTGGAACCTCTCAGCCAAATATTCAGCGAATCCAGGGAACTGGTAGAATTCAGGTGGAACTTCCAGGCGTGGATAACCAAGAGCGTGTTAGAAAACTTTTGCAAGGTGTAGCAAAGCTTCAGTTCTGGGAAGTAGCAGAAGTAAATGAAATTGGTGGTGCAATCGATGCAATCAATGCGGCTTGGGTTGCTGATAACCAAGGAAATACTGAAAGCGAGCAGGATTCTGTTTCCAAGGAAAATATGTCCGAGGAAGATTCTCTGCGAATGGCACTTGAAAAGCAATTGGAGCAAATTGATCCATTGAATCAGTCAAATGACATTTCTCCACTTTACAGCTTGATCCAGGCAAATTATGGATTGGCGTATCAGGTTCGAGATACTGTAGTCATCAATCGAATTCTGAATAACCCGGATTACAAATCTCTTCTTCCTCGTGATATCAAGTTATTGTGGGGTGTGAAGCCTGTTACTCCAGAAGGTACCGACTTGGAAATTCTTGAACTATACGCGATCAAAACACCTCGTGGTTCTGATCAAGCACCTTTGGAAGGTGATGTAGTGACCGATGCAAGACAGGTGTTGGATCAAACTTCCAGACCGGCAGTTTCCATGCAAATGAATGCTGAAGGTGCCAGAAAGTGGAGAAGCATCACCGCTGCCAATGTAGGTCGTAGAATCGCAGTTGTATTGGATGATTATGTATACACTGCTCCTGTGGTAAATGGAGAGATCCCTACCGGTCAATCTGAGATTTCTGGGACATTTACTCTTCAGGAAGCACAAGACTTGGCAAATATCCTGAAGTCAGGTTCTCTTCCAGCACCTACCCAAATTGTAGAAGAAAGTATTATTGGTCCTACCCTAGGTAAAGAAGCTCAGAGTCAAGGTATTATTTCCATGGTTGCTGGCTTGGTGTTGGTCGTGCTATTTATGGTAGCCTACTATGCTAAGGGTGGATTGGTTGCAATCGCAGCCCTGGTATTCAACATTTTCTTCATTTTGGGAATTTTGGCCCAGCTGGGAACGGCTTTGACCTTGCCAGGTATTGCCGGTATTGTGTTGACGATTGGTATGTCCATTGACGCCAACGTATTGATTTTTGAGCGAATCAAAGAAGAACTTCGAAATGGAGTTGGATTGATCGCATCTATCAATGCTGGTTACAACAAGGCGTTCTCAGCAATTTTGGACTCCAACGTGACGACTTTCTTGACCGGTGCAATTTTGTATGCTTTGGGTCAAGGTCCGGTGAAAGGTTTCGCCATCGTATTGATGATCGGTATCGCTTCATCTTTCTTCTCCGCTGTATTTATCACCCGAGTGATTGTCTCTTGGATGAGTAAGAAAGGTGACAATAGCTCTATCAGTTTTGCTTCACCTTTTGCAAAAAATGCACTTTCTAAAATCAGCTTTGATTTCTTGAGCAAGAGAAAGACAGCTTACTTGATTTCTTCAGGTATCATTATCGTTGGTTTGGGTATTGCCGCTGTAAACGGATTAAAGTTTGGTGTAGACTTCACAGGTGGTCGTTCCTACATTGTAGCGTTCGAAGAACCTGTCGTTCCTTCCGAATTGAAAGTTGGATTGGATGGAGAATTTGAAGGATCTGTAGAGGTAAAAACTTATGGTTCTAATAATGTGCTAAAGGTGACCACTTCCTACCTGATCAATGAGGATGATGATGCTTCGAATCTTGAAGTTGAGCAGAAAGTAAAAGAAGGTATTGCAACAGTTACTGGATTTACTTTCACTGAAGATGCAGAAAACCTAGAAGCTGGAGAATTTGCAATCACCGGTTCTTCCAAAGTGGGAGCAACTGTGGCAGATGATATCAAGACTTCCTCAGCGGAAGCCATGATTGTGGCTTTGATTGCTATCTTCTTGTATATTTTGGTTCGTTTCCGTAAGTGGCAGTTCTCCTTGGCATCCATTATTGCCTTGATTCACGATACCTTGTTTGTGATTGCTGCCTTTGCTATTGCTTCAGCTTTTGGAGCCACCTTCGAAATAGATCAGGTATTTATTGCCGCTGTCTTGACGGTGATCGGTTATTCTATTAACGATACGGTGATTGTATTCGACCGAATTCGGGAGAATATCGAACTTCGAGGAACAGGTAAGTTGGTAAGCATCTTCAATGAGGCCATCAACCTGACATTGGGACGTACTTTGATTACTTCCTTTACGACTTTGATCGTAGTAATTGTTCTCCTTGTATTCGGTGGAGAAGTACTGAGAGGATTCTCATTTGCTTTGTTCATCGGTATTTTGGTGGGTACCTATTCTTCCATTTACATCGCAACTCCAATCGTTGTAGATTTGATGAAGCGAGAAATGGATAAAGAAAAAGAGGCGAAAAAGGTGGGATAATTTCTGCTTTAAGCCTTATTCTAAAACCGTCCCAATCATTTTGGGACGGTTTAATTATTTATATGGGAAACTCTTTCAACCAATTAGCACGGTGGGGAACCCCTGGATAATTTTCGCACCACAAAGGCTTTCATCTCCTGCCCTTAAAGCTGGCTTCCCACCAATTAGCACGGTGCTGCTTGCTGAAATAAATGAACTACTCATAGGGTGATCATCTGAATCCGGGAGCGCACATAGGTGGGTATCCTCTATCGCGGCAGCAGGAAGTCCACCAATCAAAACAGTGGGATTGCCTGGACCGAGAATACTTCCTCCGTGGGTGGTTTCGTCTGTGATTCTAGCTGCAGCAGGCATAGGTTAATTTATTTGCACAATACTTCCTTTTACTTCAGTAGTTCCAGAGGATTGTAGGGAGGCTGATGCACTTCCCTCAGCTTTCAATTGGGCCTGTGCAGTGATATCTACATTGACTCCTTCAATTTCAATATCTCCTGCAGCTTTTAAGCTCAAACGATTTGAAGAAAACAGATCAATTCCCTGATTGCTCATTTGAAAATGATTCCCATTCTCATCCCAGATGGTTATTGCTTCATCTTCTTCGCTGATTTGAAGCGTTTTTCCTTTTGGTGTTTCGATCTTGATTGAAATTGAATCATCATCAAAGACCATTTTTAATCCAGATCGGGTGAAGATTCCTTTTTGCGGATTGTCATCAGCTGGACTCAAAGGAGCAGGGTGTGCGTTGCTAAACAAACTTCCTAAGATCACAGCGTCTCTTGGATCTTCGTTAACAAATCCTACGATCACTTCATCTCCGATTTCAGGAATAAAATAGACTCCACGGCCCGGTCCTGCATCGAGATTGGCTAGCCTAGCCCAAATTCCCTCAGAAGCTTCACCCATAATGGGAAATTCAACCTTTACTCTAAATTCTTCCGCAGGGTCTCTTTCAAGAGCAGTGATTTTTCCAATTTGTAACCCTTTAATTCCTGGGATTAAACTTGTCGCTGGGTCAGATTCAACATTATCCTGTTTCGAAAAAGCATTGGGGTCTAAACCGAATTTTAGGGTGGTTAACCAGCCATTTTGGGAATTTAACTCATGTTTTACTGAGGTAACGAATGCTATTCCGTCAAATCGATCCCCAAAGTTGACCAAAGAGACAAGATCGCC
>JABXHZ010000391.1 GCA_013373335.1 Cyclobacteriaceae bacterium
AGTCTCTGGTTTTGAAAGCTCTGCCAACTTTGTAGAGGAGCAAGAAAAAGGGGTCTTTCCAAAAACGTTGAGAAATATGTGGGCCATCGTCAGCGTAATTAATCCCTTGATGGCTGTGTTTGCCCTGGCTTTGTTTACAATTCCAGTGTTGCAGAGTGACGAATATCAAAATACCCTGTTAATCGAAATGGGTGAGCAGGTGGGAGGTCAGGGTCTTGCAATTGTGGTTGCGCTAGATGCTTTTTTGGTTTTAAGTGGTGCAGTCCTTACCAGTTTTGTAGGAGTCACAGGTCTGATTGAGCGGATGACTTTGGATCGGATTATGCCTCCGTTTTTTTTGAAGAGAAATAAACGGGGAAGTTCCTACCGGATCATTATTATGTTTTTCTTATTGAGTGCCTCGGTTTTGTTGATTACAGAGGGTAATGTAAAACTGCTGGCTGGTGTTTATACCATTTCATTTTTATCAGTGATGGCACTCTTTGGGATAGGAAATATTCTTCTCAAAATCAGGAGAAATAAACTTCCCCGTCCTGAGCGTGCCTCTTGGTTTGCGGTATTGATTGCTATTAGTGCTGTAATTGTAGCTCTAATCGGAAATATCCTCATGCCTCCTAAGGATGGGCTTCCAAGCAACCTGTCCGTTTTCTTGTATTACTTTATTCCATCTATCCTATTTATCATTATGATGCTGAATAGGACGGTTTTGTTGAAGCTTCTGCTCAAAATCATTGATGCGATTTTTAATCCTGTGCAGCGATATTTCAAGCGACTGGATCGAAGAATTCTTCGAAACATCAATAAAATCAATTCCCAGGAATTTGTCTTTTTTACCAAAGGAGATGATATCGCTACCTTGAATAAGGTCATGCTTTACATTAAAAAAAATGAGCACACGAGAAAGCTGAAAATTGTGATTGTAAAGAATGATCAGGTTAAAGTTCCGGAAAAATTGAAGGAAGAAATCGAGTTTTTGGATAAAGAATACCCAGAGATAAAAATCGAGTTTGTGGTGGAGGAAGGGAATTTCTCTCCGGAGTTGATCAATAGCTTTTCTGAAAAATGGGATATCCCGATCAACTTTATGTTCATTGGATCTCCTGGAGATAAATTTCCTTATAAGATCGAAGAGCTGGGAGGTGTACGATTAATTATTTGAGAAGATTTCTGGAAAAGGTGCATTTTCAAGCTCAGGAGTTAAGCTCGGAAATTTTTTTCTTCTAATCTGTAGTTTTTTGATGCTTCAGTAGACTAACGTAGTAAAACGATTCATCTAAACGAAAGTGTCATGAAAACTACAGAAAATAATCAGACCTTATTCTTTCAAGGAGCAGGCTACCTTATTGGGGCATTAATCACTATGGTAGTGGGAATAAGTTTATTCGTCCTGACCGAAAACTTTGTGATTGCGCTTTCTTCATCTCTTCCGATTGGGACTACCTTTGGGATTTTGATTGAACAAAAATTCCAAAGGGGGGAAGATCAATTGGATTCTCGCAAAACCAAGCTATTCACCGGACTCTTGCTTTTGGGTATCATTGTGTTTTTTGCAATCTTATTCCTTTAAGTCAGACGGCTATTGGCCGGTTCCCAAATGCAGTCAGCAAAAGACATAGAAAAGGAATTCATTTCAAAGGTGGAAAAACACCAAGGCATCCTTCACAAAGTTTGCTTTGTCTATGCAAAGGATGCTACGGACCGTAAGGATTTATACCAGGAAATAATCCTCCAATTATGGAAGTCTTATTCCAAGTTCCGAGGGGATTCTGCGTTTTCTACCTGGATGTATAGGGTAGCTTTAAATACTGCCATTACCCAAACGAAAAAGCCGAATTTTCTTATTCTAAACGGGGATATTCCTTCGATAACCGAAGATGCGCAGCTTTCTATGGATACTTCTGAGGAAGTACAAATTCTATATCGAGCCATCTCCAAACTTAATAAAATCGAAAAAGCTATTATTCTCTTGTGGTTGGACGAAAAATCTTATGAAGAAATAGCAGAAACCATCGGTATTAGTGTGAAAAATGTAAGTGTCAAGCTGGTTCGTATCAAAAATAAACTGGCTGAACTGATCCAAAAGCTTCAATAAAATGGAACCTCTAGATTTAGAAAAATATAAAAATGCCTGGAAGAAGGAAGCTCATTTCCAGGAGCAAAAGTTTTCAGAAAAAGACATTTCGCATTTTTTGAGGTCTTCGTCAAAAAATATTCAAACCCATTTTCGGTCGGCCTTGATTTTAGATATCGTATTGAAATCCTTACTTGTTTTGGCAGCTTGTTTCTTATTCTTTTTTCATCTGGAAACAGGAAGTTCATTACTCATCTTTTCTCTCATAGGGATTTTGGTTGGTGGCATTTTTATTCAGTTGTATCTTTTAAAAAAGCTTACCAATCAAGATTTATTAAGTAAAGGAATAGTCGATACCCTCAAGTCAACGATAGAGTTTTATCATAAAGAATATTTCAAGTCCATCCCGATAGGAGCGAGCACAAGCACCATGGTATTTTTAATCGGGTCGATATTTTATCTACAAAACAAGTATGGAGAAATTCCCTCCTTTGAGTGGGATGATTATTTGGTCTTTGGAATAGGTATTCTTCTGAGCTTTTCCATCAGTTTTTTTTCCCAACAATACTTCAACCAATTCAAGATCAATCAATTACAAGAGGTCTTAAACGATGCGGGGGAAATTGAGGTAGATGAATTGTATATTCAAAAGTATTGGTCCAATAGAAGAAAGCTCGTTCTCATTTTTGGAATTTTATTGATGGTAGGCCTGGCCCTTTTCCTTATGTTGTTCTTTAAATAAGGGTTAATTCGAATTAAAATGGAAAAAAAGAAAAATATCAGTTGGAATGTCATTCGGACAATGCTGTTTCTAATTATTGGATTGATGAATACGGTTTTTGTTAAACCGGAAGATGTGGGGACTTGGAAAAATTATTTGGGATATGGCTTACTTATTTTAGCTTTAGTGGATGCCTTTTTCCTGATTCGTTCGAAGGCTAGGATCACCAAAGGAGAGTAGAGCTAGCCTGCTTTATTTATATATGGTTACAAAATCAAACCTTCTTATCTTTACATAAGTAGGCCCTTTACCTTAGACAAGAAGAATCCCTATGGCGTACGATCAATTTTTAGCAGATAGAATTCGGCGAGTTTTAACTGAAAAGAAGGTTATTTTTAAGGAAAAGGCCATGATGGGTGGATTGGTGTTTTCTGTTGATGAAAAAATGCTTTGCGGAATTCATGTGGATAAAAAATCCGGGCAGAGTTTGTTGATGGCTCGTGTTGGTGAAGAATCTTATAAGCTTCACATTGAAAGAGAAGAATGTCTACCTATGGATTTTACCGGCCGCCCCATGAAAGGATATTTATTTATCACGCCTATGGGCTTTGATATGGATGAAGAATTAGCCTATTGGATCCAACTTGCATTAGATTATAATCCCTTGGCAAAATCAAGTCAAAAACGAAAAAGACCTTGATCTGAATTCATTATTTTATTCAAATACTTTATGGAAAACAGAAACAAGGTTTTTATCGCTACCAGTTTAGATGGGTTTATTGCTGATAAAAAAGGCGGGATTGAATGGTTAGATATCTTTCCAGCTATCAATCAGGTTGATACAGGATATGGGGCTTTTATGGCTCAGATAGACGCCCTTCTGATGGGGAGAAATACCTTTGAGACAGTTTGCAGCTTTGATATAGAATGGCCCTATGATAAGCCGGTTTTTGTGTTGAGTAATACCTTGAAGCAGATTCCCCAGCCTTTACAGGATAAAGCCAAATTAGTTAGCGGACCACTTCAAAAAGTCTTGGAAAAGATTCATCAGCAAGGTTATCATCGCTTGTATATTGATGGGGGAAAAACAATTCAAAGTTTCTTGAAAGAAGATTTGATCGATGAAATGATTATCACCACCATTCCATTCGTATTGGGTGGAGGAATTCCTTTGTTTTCGGAGCTTCCTAATCCCCTACTTTTTGAATGTATTTCTTCCCAAACATTTCTAGGCAAAATTGTCCAAAGCCATTTTGTACGACATAGGAAAAATTAAACCCGAATGAGCTTATTTCTTAGCTGATTTTTTGCTGAGAGATTTGAAAACCTCCAAATATTGTTCAGTGACATAATCCCAATTGTATTTTTGAGTTAGTCCTGATCGGGCAGTCTTTCTTAGTTCTTCCAAATCTTCCGGATTTTCTTCTGCCTTTTCCACTAATTCCCGGATAGAGCTTGCATCCTTTTCAAAGTACCAGCCATGTTTTCCATGTTGGAGCATTTCTTGGTTGAAGGGTGTATTGAGTGCTAAAATGGCACAACCATAACCCAATGCTTTCAACATGGCAGGATTGGTACCCCCATACTCATGACCATGAAAATAAGCATAGCAATGTGAGTACAAAGCGGCCAGTTCCAAAGGATCCCTGACATAGCCTGTAAATAACAACCTTGGATCTTGAATTTCTTTTAGCCGATTGGCCCATTCATCTTTAAAAGGCACGTCTCCTACAACCACTAATTTTCGCTGGGATTTTGACTTCAAAAAACCTTCAATAATGAGATCTGCGTTGTTATCCGGCACAAGCCTTCCTACAATCAAATAATAGCTTCGACAATCCAATTCCCATTTGGCAAGGGGTTCCGAAGAAACGGATTCCTTTGGATTGGCACCATAGGCGATAACGACTGAGTCCTTTTTGAAAAGATCCAAATAAACCCTACGCATTTCCTCAGAGTCATTGATGATTTGATCGTAAAATTTGGTAGCCATTTTGGAGGCCCAATAAAAATACTTAGCCCCGAGCCCTTTCCATTTTGGGCGAAGCCATTCCAACCCATCCACGTTAATGGCAGTTGGTTTTCCAAAAAGGCGAGCCAAAAGTCCGAAGGGCCCATTCCCCGAATTGACAACGAAAATCACATCCACATCAGAGAAACAAGCGTGGATCATTGAAAAAAAAGTATGGGTTAGCTGAGTGAGGCTTTTGGATTCAATGGCAGGGGTATAGATGCATTCAATGCCATTGACCCATCGGGGTTTTTCTGGAAAAAGAGCCCGGTGATTATAGACTCGCACATGCACTCCTTTGGCAACGAGGCGTTCGCCCAGTTCCTTAATCATCGTGTCATAGCCACCGTAGACATAGGGGTAACCTTTTGCCCCCAT
>JABXHZ010000386.1 GCA_013373335.1 Cyclobacteriaceae bacterium
ATGTATAAAAATAATACCGGAGGGGTCTGGCTAAGTGCATCCACAGATATCAAAAACCCCTTATTTGGTAGCGCTATGCTGACTTGTGGATCTGTACAGGATACTATTGCGGTGGACTAACCTATTTAGTCAATAGTCGATGGTCCATAGGCAATAGTCCATGGGCAATAGTCCATAGACGATTGTCAATGGCATACGAGACTTAATTTTGTCAGTCCGAGCGGAGTCGAGGACTCTTCATATCCGCTCGAACTGACAGAAAAAACATTTCTACTCTATAAGATCAAAAAACAACCCTATTCTTACCTGTTCTTTTTTCTTGGCAAAAAAGAACCAAAAAGCCAAGTCGCAGAAAAGCTTCCCCGCTCCTGGCCAACGCATGGCCCGCTTCTGCGACAGCCCCGCGCGCATTTAGACTTAAAAATTCGAATTTCCAACTTATATACGATTGATCCTTTTCCCGTGGATAAAACAACGGAAAAGGGTGACCTATCCTCCCCCAGCGCTGGGCCTATTCACTTTGGAGTGGAAAATTAATCTTAGTCCAAGCAAGAGGATTTCTCCTTCTAGGGGTGGAAACGATGGATTGTTAAGCGTTAATCGTTAACCGTTAATTGTGGGAAGTTCGGAGTTCGATGTTCGGAGTTTTGGTGAATTGATGAACTGATGAATTGTTTAACTGACTAATTGTAATGGTTGAGAATTATTGGTTATTGAGTTATTAGTAAACAGGAACAAGAGACTAGGGATTTCCATTAAGTCCCGGAGGGACGATATTTTGGTAACCCTGGGTAAGGAGGAACGACGCAACCCAGGGTTAAAGCACCTTCACCGCTTAGCGCTGGGCCACTTCACTTTGGGTTGAAAAATTAACCTTAGTCCCAGCAAGAGGATTTCTCCTTCTAGAGATGGAAATGAAAAATCGTTAAGTGTTAAGGGTTAAATGTTAAGCTTGAGGGTTCAGAGTTCAAGGTTATATGTTCGGAGTTTTAAAGAATTGGGGAATTGATGAATTGTTTAACTGACAATATTTCAAAAGCCCAAGGTAAAATCTAACAGAATTGTCTGGCCGTTCCTCTCCTCTCCCAACAATAAAAAAAGCCTCTGTCTTCAGAGGCTTTTTCGGGTTTAAAAACCATATTATTTAATAAGAAGCAAATAATTCATCCAAATCAAGAGAAAAACCTGGGATCACTTTCGATTCTACTTTGTCCCCAGAAGTCAATAAACGGGAAGCTTTGTATAGTCCATTCTCCAAGGTGTAAATCAGCATGCTTTGCTCAACTGGGTAAATGACCCAATATTCTTTCACACCTGATTCCAAATAGACTTCATATTTCAATTTTAATTCTTTTTTGGTGTTTCCTGGAGAAAGAATCTCCACTACCAAATCCGGTGCACCTATGCAACCTGCCTCATCTAACTTTTCAAGATCGCATACTACACAAATATCTGGTTGAACCACCGTATCAATTTCTGAATTCTTCTTTGATTTTATAGGTAAGCGAACATCAAAGGGAGCGTGGAAAACCTCACATGGCTTTCCTTTCAAAAATTGAAAAAGCTCGGAACCTAGATGCATGGAAATTCGCTGGTGCGTTCGTCCCGGAGCAGCTGCAGCTTTCTTAAACACCTTGCCCTTGATCAACTCCACCACTTCATCCATTGTCCAAGTCAAATAATCTGCATAGGAATAGTTTCCATATTCTATATCTGGCTCATTAACAATAGGTTGCTTTTTGGTTTCCATGATTTAAAAATACAGAATTTTGAAATGGAATTAAAAGTAGTTCGGTGTTCGGTGATAAACGTTAAGCGTTAAAAGTTAAGCGTTAAACGAGGGAGTTCAGGGTTGGAGGTTCCGGGTTCCGGGTTCGGAGTTAAAGGTTAAGCGTTAAAGGTTAATTGTCGGGATTTCCATCTTCAGGATTACCTAACCTTTCAATTAAAAAATACTTGGTTCTTGGTACATCATACATGGTACTTTCAATAATCACTTACGACTAACTCCTCACAAATTACAGTTTCCTTCTACATCCTACTTGGTTCTTGGTACATCGTACTTGGTACTTTCAATTGCCACTTACAACTCACTATTCACGACTTACTTATCTTGGTACTTGATACTTTGTACTTAGTACTTTTAATCACCACTTACTACTCACACACCCTTAGTACTACCCCCAACAAATAAACCAGGGGTTCAACAAGTTTTCCTTATTGTAAACTAAAGGTGTTTTTTCGGGCCACTGAAGCACTTCACTTCCTGCAGCTAAAATTACCCCGTGTGCTGCCGCAGTATCCCACTCCATAGTAGGTGCAAAGCGTGGATAAACTTGAGCTTTTCCTTCAGCAACTAGCAAAAATTTAAGCGAAGAACCCATGGATATGACTTCTGCTCCCGGATATTGATCAATAAATTGCTGAGTTTCCGGACTTAGATGAGAACGGCTGGCAACGATGGTTTCCACCTTGGAACCCTCTTCTTTTTTTAAAGAAATCGGAGATTCATTCTTAACCTGCTTCCAAGCTCCTTCTTCCTCATTTCCCCAATACATCCATTCCAAAACGGGGGAATAAACCACTCCGATTACGGGTATTCCCTGATGGATTAAAGCGATATTGACGGTAAATTCCCCATTACGTTTAATAAATTCTTTGGTTCCATCCAAAGGATCTACCAGCCAAAAATAGTCCCATGCTTTTCTTATTTCGTATGGAATATCCTTACCCTCCTCAGAGAGAATTGGGAGTTCTGTTTTCTCCAAAAAGGATACAATCACCTCATGTGCAGCCCGGTCTGCTTTGGTCAAAGGAGAATCATCTCCTTTTATTTCCACTCCAAAATCAGTCGAGTGATATACTTTCAATATTTCAATCCCAGCATTTAAAGCGGCATCCTTAGCAATACTGGTTAATTCTTTCAAATTCATAGACTTGGTTCTAGGTTATAAGTTCTGCGTTCGAGGTTCAAGGTTCAAAAATGTCGAATTGTAGAAATGATTAACTGTTTAATCGATTTGTCGTCACTGCGAGGTGAGAAACGAACTGTGGCAGTCTTCCGGAGGGCAGGCAGTGCTTTTGCCAAATAAGATTGCTTCTCCCAATTCTCGGGAACGCAATGACGGTCAAATCAGGGTTATTAGCTCTATTAAGTCGAATTGATGAACTGTTTATTTGTTTTTAGTCTACAGTTCCATAACTAGCTTAATTAACGCTTAACCCTGAACGCTTAACTTTTAACCTAGTCCTGAACCATGAACATAGAACCTTGAACGTCTAATCTCTTGTCTCTATTCTCTTTCTCCTCAAATAATCATTCCCGCCCCAACCGTCTCATTGGTATTCGGATCGATGAGAATGATGGATCCAGTCTGCCGGTTTCTACGGTAAGCATCCTTAAATATGGGTTGCGCAGTGCGGATCGAAATACGGGCAATATCATTCATTCCAATCTCCCCAACGCCTTCAATTCGATGAAGCGTATTCACATCCACTTTGTATTGGATTTCCTTCACCATGGC
>JABXHZ010000257.1 GCA_013373335.1 Cyclobacteriaceae bacterium
CCAAATTGCAATCTCCAATGGATTAGAACCTCCAAATTGTTGGTCAAAATATTCGAAGTCAGCACGAATTGGGTGATTTGAAGGCAAATTATCCAATAAATACCCATTGACTCGGACCTGTGAACCTAAAGCCAAAGACAGAACAAAAAGTACTAAAAAAGTCCAAATCACCTTTTTTTTATGGTGAAGCAAACCAAGAAAAAGCCTGTTTAAACCCAATTCCCTTGAGGAATTCGACGAGCTATTTGAAGATGAAATTTTAATCAGATACAACAATCCTGGCGAAATAAAAACCACCGACAAAAACATCATGAAAATTCCTATTCCTGTGGTCAACCCAAAATCCTTTAAGGCAGGAACCGATGTGAACCATAGGGAAAAAAAGCCGAAAGCAGTGGTCAACATTGTCAATCCTATTGGGATCAGCAAATGAGAAAATGCTTCATGGATTGCCTGATCAATAGGATGACCCTTTTTTAAATATTGCCGGATATGAGAAAATAGGTGAACCATTGCTCCCAATCCAACAATCAAGAAAATCGTAGGCTGCATGACGGACATCAAGGCTAAGGGTTTCCCTAACCAAAGAATAACCCCAAAGCCCCAAGCCACACCTATCCCCAAAACCACTATGGGAATTACTACTCCCCACCAAGACCTAAAAAGAAAGACAAGCATGAGGAGCATGACCAATAAAGACAAACCCAAAAAGAAACTGAATTCTTCTTGCATCAATTCAACAAAGTCACGCTGAGTCTGAATTTTTCCGGCAACGGCACGTAGACTCAGGCCAGAATTTGAAATTTCATCTAAAATTTGATTGTATAGGACATCTCCTTCTTCTTTTGAAATATTCTTTTGATTCTGTACCAAAAGCAATAAAGCCTTGCCATCGGAAGAAATAAATTTTTCCTCCAAGGGAAAATCTAATCGCCTTACTTGATTAGAATTATTTTCAAATGAGATTACCGGTAGGAATCGAATCCCAAAGGGTGAAATCCGGGGTTGTTGAAGATTTAAAATCGAAATTGTAGTATCTACATTATTTAGAACTTCTATCCGGGTTTGAAGCTTCTGAAAAAGCTCCAAAAAATCGGACTTCCAAGGTTCTTTTCCTTGATTTTCAAAGGCTAGCAAAAGGTAGTCATTATCCTCTCCAAAGGTTTGAGCATAGGATTGGTAAAAGCCTAAATCCTCATCATCCAAAGGGAAAAACTGCTCAAAATCATAATCAAACCTTAGTTGGGGTGGAAAAAAGGCAAAACTCAAAGAAAAAATGAGAGAGACGAAAAGAAAATAATAAGCTTGCCGCTTTGACCACATGGACTGGAGAAATGCTTTAATTTATGACAATAATAATCAGATTTGAACTCCTTTGTTTTCATTCCGATTTTCAAAGGAAGCTTGTATCTTAGATCATCGATTTATTTCAATAAAAAAACCATGAAGCAATACCACGAATTAATGCAACGAATCCTGGATGAAGGAGTGAAAAAAACGGACCGAACAGGCACAGGGACCATTAGCGTCTTTGGACATCAAATGCGTTTTGATCTTTCAGAAGGATTTCCGGTTGTCACTACAAAAAAACTTCATCTACGTTCCATTATCATTGAATTGCTATGGTTTTTAAAAGGAAGCACTAATATTGGTTGGCTGAAGGAAAACGGAGTTTCCATTTGGGACGAATGGGCAGATGAAAACGGAGATTTAGGACCGGTATACGGTTATCAATGGCGACACTGGCCAGATGGGAAAGGTGGAGAAATCGATCAAATAAAAAAATTAATTGATCAAATCAAGAATAAGCCTGATAGCAGACGGCATATTGTCAGCGCATGGAATGTTGCCAATGTGGATCAAATGGCCCTCCCTCCTTGTCATACTCTTTTCCAGTTTTATGTAGCTGATGGAAAATTATCGTGTCAATTATATCAGCGAAGTGCAGATGTTTTTTTAGGCGTTCCGTTTAATATTGCTTCTTATGCTTTATTCACGATGATGGTTGCCCAAGTCTGTGATTTAGAACCGGGAGAGTTTATCCACACTTTTGGCGATGCTCACCTTTACTCAAACCACCTAGAACAGGCACAGCTCCAACTTAGCCGCGAATGCCGTCCTCTTCCAACCATGAAGATCAATCCCAATGTCAAGGATATTTTCGGTTTCAAGTATGAGGATTTTGAATTATTGAATTACGATCCGCACCCACATATAAAAGCCCCTGTGGCGGTTTAATCTATTTCTTTTCGCCATGCTAAATCAAAAAAGAGAGTCCCTTATTGATCAATACATCACCGCCTACAACAATTTTGATGTACCGGGAATGCTAAAAGTTTTGCATCAAGATGTCGTTTTTGAAAATTATTCAAGCGGTGAGAAGACACTTGCTATACAAGGAATCCAAGAAATCCAAAAACAGGCAGAACAGGCAGTAAAGCTTTTCGAAAAGCGTGAAATCTCTCCTAAAAAATGGATCCATCAAACTAGATATACTGAAGTTCACCTTCAATACCATGCCGTCCTCGCAGAAGATCTTCCCGATGGAAGCAAGAAAAAAGGAGATACAATTAGCCTGTCGGGAAAAACAGTATTTGAATTCAGGGAAGGGTTAATTTCAAAAATTCAGGACTTTTCCTAAAAAAGTAAAAAGGCTGTCAATTTCGAAATTGACAGCCTTTTTTGGTTGGATTTAATTCTCCAATTCATATTTAAGCGTTCTGCCCTTTTCAATGGCAGGGAGACCCTCTGTCATCCATAGTGGAGCTGGCGCACCTTTCAAATAATGATCGAAGAATTGGCTGAGACGGATAGAAAGATCCTTTCTATTTTTTCGCTGTCTCAAGTTATGATCTTCTCCGTTATATTGAAGTAACCACGCGGGACGATTTAAGCGCTTGAGCGCCATAAACATCTCAATCCCCTGATACCACGGAACGGCACCATCTTCATCATTATGCATAATCAGAACGGGAGTTTGTACTCTATCCATGAAGAACAAGGGTGAGTTCTCGATGTAGTAGAGGGGCTTTTCCCAAAGTGTTCCTCCGATACGGGACTGAGTCTGCTCGTATTGGAACATTCGGCTCATTCCTGTGCCCCAACGAATTCCTCCATATGCAGAAGTCATATTGACTACCGGAGCTCCCGCACCAGCAGCTTTGAACATATTGGTTTGAGTGATCAGGTAGGCCACTTGGTATCCACCCCAACTTTGGCCTTGAATAGCCATATTCTCTGCATCAACAAAGCCTCTCGCTACAATGGATTGTACCCCAGGAATGATGCAATTGTATGCACTTGGTCCCGGTAAACCTAAATCATATTTAATATCTGGAACAAAAACCAAATAATCATTACTCACGAAATATGGAATATTGATGGTGGAAGCAGAAGGAGCTGGAGTTCTATAATTATGCAGCCCATCACTATTTCGCTCATAGAAATACACCATCATGGGGTATTTCTTGGCGGGATCAAAATACTCAGGCTTAAATAGCAAGCCTTGCAAAGGTGTTCCGTCATTTGCCAAATAACTCACCAATTCCACACTACCCCATTTGACTTGGGCCTGTTGAGGGTTAAGGTTAGATACTTTTTTCAGCTCTTTGAATTTCAAATCACCGATATACAAATCTGGGTTTTCTTGATACGTACTTCTTCTAATCAAAATTTCATCCGAATCCTTGGCTTTTTTCAATCCAAAATATCGATGTGGAGTCATCAAAATCTTCTCAAGTTTAGCCCCGTTCACATCAACTTTGTACATCCCGGATTCCTTGGTCACCTCATTAAATGCCGTAAGATAAAGCGTGGATTTAGGATCGATGAAGCGTTCTTCAGAATCAATAGTTTGTCTTCGGAATTCGATTTTATTTTTACGCCCCTCCCCTTTTGTAATCATTTGGGCACTTGGTGGATTTTTTGGATCAATTTTCCAAACATCGTAACGATCATTAATCAAAATAGCCGCATCATCTTCCAGCCATCCTCCTGTTCCATATGAGCCTGGTAAAGAAGGTGAATCATGAAGTTCTTCATAAAAAGGCACATCAATTTCTGCAGTCAAATTAATACGCTCATTTGACTGAAGGTCATAGGCAACCCATGCACTATCCCTGGATGCATACCAAGTCGCATATTTTCCAGCGGGTGAAATGCTAGGCATTCCAGGAACATCTTTTTCGATCAATGTTCTTGCGCCTGTATTTAAATCGACCAGATAAATATCCCTGCCGATTTGAATATTCCAGCTATACTCCCGACGATAAGGCTGATCAGTCCAGGCAATTGCCACCTCATTTTCGATTTTACTTGGAAGCATTAGGTTTTTCACTTCTCGGTCTTCGAGTTGTTTGATTTGTTTACTGCCGAGATCTACGACCGCTTTGTAAGCACGTTTTTCTTCGCGGGACTTATTACGTAGTTGCATAGGCTGAATTTCATCATCCTGCCATCCCCAAATGTCCAGACTCACTCGATCTTCATCTAAAATAGTCGTGTCCTCTTCATACGCAAAGGATTTGTAATCCTCTGCCACCCCGAAAAAGAGCATCTTTTCGTTTTCAGAAAATTGCAAGGATTCATCTTGACTAATTCTTCCCGACTCCAAAATTCCAGGAGTATTTTTATCAGCAATTGCCTCCAAATCTCCCGAACCAGTCTGATAAAGCATCAAAGAATAATATGGTTTTTCGGCCTTCGTTGAATCATCTGTCGTAACAAAAGCCAAATAAGAAGAATTCGGTGAAAAACGCATTCGGCTATATTCAGTATAGCCCTCATGGATAGTGGATTCGACTCCGGATTCAAGGTTCAAAATATGAATGGCTGCATTATCCAAGGTATCCTCTTCTGCTAAAACGAATTGAAGGAAATCTCCGTCCGGAGAAAACCCAAAACTTTTCACCCGTTCAAACTCAAAGCTCTTTCCCCCATCTAGACTCCTTACCAAAAGCTTGGTTCCGTCTGTTTTTTTCGGCTTCTCGGCTTTCGCTGTAGAATCTGCCGGGTCCTTCTTCGCAGGTTTTTCTTTTTCAAACTGGATCGCAATCCAACTACCCTCTTTTTCCGGAATAGAGAATGCCTTCACCTGAGCGAATTTTTCCAAAGAGCCTTTTTTCAAATCATAAATAAAAAGGCTATCCTTCGGCATGTCATCCTTTTTGGTCTTTTTCAGTTTCAAAACCCGAACTGAATCAGATTGAGGAACAATTTTTCCGACAGCAAAAGCATCATCCGGGGTGAAGTTCCATCCAGATGCTCTTGGAATAATCATCTTTTTGGATGGCTGCTTGAAAGGCATGAGCTCTAGTCTTCCATCACCCTCTTGAGGGGAAATCATGTAACCAACCCATTCACCGTTTTTTGTGATTCGATCGGAGGACAAACTCTCCCATCCGTCATAGTCTCCATGTGTCAAAGACCTCTTTTGCTGAGCTTGAACATGAAAACCAAGAAGCAGGGCCACTGCCAGCCCCAATCCTAGCGTTCTTCGTAAAATTGACATAAAATAACTCGTATTAGTTTAGCTTAAATTCTTGTACAAACAATCCACCTCTCGTAGATGAAAGTTTAATTTTTCCTTCCACAGGTTCATCACCAGAAACCTGAACCTGGAAAGTAACAGCTTTAAACTCTCCTTTTCCAGTGTGTCCGGCGTATATGGTTTTATCATAAAGTTCAGGTGAAATAATTTTCACTTTAGCACCTTCGTATCCTTCAGTCAGTTCCTTTGCAAACTCCAATGAGACACGATCTTCCTGAACAATTTTGACCAGTTTTGCCTGCTCCAAAGCTACTGGCAAACCACCAACATTCGTCCACTGAAGGGTAATTTCATAAAGTCCATCCTTTAATTTTTCAACTACCGGACTTTCAACCTTTAATTCAGGAAGTCGTTTTGCCATCGCTAGGTTAAATAAGGCTTGCTTTTTAGCCCAGTTTTCCAGCTGCCAAGTCGGTCCATTTTGTCCAAAGAACTTCGGATGGAAACCTCCAATTTCTACTTCACCTAACTCAGGGTGTATAAAAGGAGTCCATGATTTAAAACCTCTTCCTCCATTTTCCTGCTCATCCCAAACCAAACCATCGTAGTCATCATATATACCATCTTGGTTGTAGTCTTTCATAGCACCATTATTCCAGAGCTCATCTCCATACCAAATGCTTCCAAAATAGAAATACCCGAAATCCGGTCCATGTCCAAACAAGGGCGAAGGCTTCAAAGGGTCTCCAGTCATCCGGTTTACTTTATATCGAGTAGAATATGTTTCATAAACATCTCCAGCCCAAGGATATGCCGTGTAAGACAAGCCCAATTCATCCATTTCGCGATAAATAGCTAAATCCTCCGGGTACATTCTTTCCTCACTTTTGGAGGTTGATGGTGGACGAAGATGCATCGGAACACGAGTGTCCATTGAATTGACAACTGAAATATTCGGATGGCTTAGAATCCAAAGAACGGTGGAGCGGGTTTCCGCTTCGCTCAAAGGATATTCTCCTGCCCCATATTGGGTATAGCCGCGGCCAGTCAGATCCCCTCCAATATCCGGACGCCAGTTTTCAGGATAATTCCGGTGCAAATCCAACCCACCTATGCCATCTTCATTATAACTACCATCGCCATCATTATCGATTCCTTCTGTATACACCAAATAATCTCCTTTACCAGGGAAAACACGCTTCATGAGTTTTCCCGATGGATGATCAGGATCAATAATGAAATTGGCTTTTTTCTTTTCTTCTTCGGTAACGGCCTTTTTTCGGATTTGATAAATAATCCCATCTCCATCCAAATCCTCTTCCGGATCTTCATCTATCAACCCGTCCCTATCGTTGTCATGAGGTTTGACGGTACTTCTATTTCGCTGAGCCGTATATAAATAAAGGTTGGATCCATCAGGATTATTTTGTGGCCGAAGATAAATAGCCTTAGTATCGATAAGGTGAGTAATTTCCTCATCCTTTCCATAATTCTCCAATAAGTGCTTTGTCAGCCAAAGAATTGACTCACTTGAGGTAATCTCTCCGGAATGCCTTCCTCCCTCAAAATAAGCAGCAGGCTTATCGGTATCCTTTCCGGTCTTTTTATTGGTGATGGTCATTTGATAAATCGGCCGACCTTCATAAGAATAGCCTATGACATATAAATCCGTGATGTCTGGATAATCAGCAGCCCATTTTTCATACCAATGATACATGACCTCTACTGTATGATATGAGTCAAAGGTTAAATCTTTTCCGGGAGTATATTCAACCTCTGGAAAAGTTTCTTTTTTGAAAAAAGAAGGACCATGCCGTTCACCTTGAACTGTATAAAATTTGGCTTTTTGATTTTTTTCAGGAAATGGCTTTTCCTGCCGAAAATCTTTCACTTGGGAAAAGGCCTGTCCAACAAATAGGACCGAAAAGGCCAAATAGAAATAATTTCGCATAGGATTTGGTGGTTTCTTAATGAGATAAAAGTATAAAAGCAGGAAAATCCCTGCACCACCATTCAAAAAAAATTTAAGAAAATTATTTTACTTCCTGATAGTCAATTCAAAAGCCTCAGCTGAATATGAATTATAACCAGGTACAGGCTTCAACTCTGGAAGTTTTCTGATTAGATAATCTAATCTTTCTTTCATTCCGCGATCCACCTCGGTCATCATTTCGTATCCTGAAAGTTTTCCTCTGGAGTTTACCATCAGAATTACTTTAACTTCTTCGATTTCCTGGGATTTTTTGGTTCTAAATAAAAATGGAGAATAGGAATCAATCATGTCCAAAGTATACTCTGGCCAAATCCAATGAGATTCAAGATTGTGCGCTAAATTCTTTTCAATTAGGGTCAAGGGCTCCAAATTTCTTGATTCAGATTGTTTGGAAGAAATAGATTCCATTGGGGTTTCTACAGTCCGAAGCCTTATATTGTTATAGGCAACTTCTGGACCCATCGAAAGAATACTTCGATCCCCCTGTGCAAATGAAGTTTTTGCAGGTTGAAAAGCAGTTAGAGAAAATACCAAAACTGCCAAAATGTACCGAATCAATGATGCTCTAAGTTTCATGACTTTCAAAGAATAGTCAAAAATACAACAAAAAAATTTTCAAATACAATTTTTTGCATTTTATTTTTTTTCAAAAGAAAACAAAAAAGCCTTACCAACGGCAAGACTTTTTTCAGAATATAAACCCAAATATAACTTTAGAGATTAAAAGTTCATTATCAACTGAAAATTCGGAAAAGGGACTAGTTATCAAAATATTAAAACTCTATTTACTAGTAATCCCAAATTTTCTCAAACTTAACGAATGAGCTTCAAAGTAATAACATTTTCATTTCAATTACAAATTGAAAAAATAATTTTGCAATATTTTGAACAATCTCTAATTTACTCGCAGTTTCTTTAAAAATCATCTAAATCCTAAGCAAAAAGATGGATAAAATTTTAGATATCGACAACATAGACCTGAAAATCATCTCCCTCCTCAACGAAGACGCCAAAACACCTTATACTGAAATAGCCAAAAAAGTATTCGTGTCCTCCGGTACTGTTCACGTTCGAATGAAAAAATTGGAGGATATGGGGGTCGTAAAAAGCGCTACGCTAAATATCAACTTCACCAAACTTGGATATGATATTGCAGCCTTCCTAGGAATTTACTTAGAAAAAAGCTCGCTCTACGATACAGTTATCGAGCGATTGAAAGAAATTCCTGAGGTTGTAAACGCCTATTATACTACTGGCAACTATTCCATCTTTGCAAAAATCATCTGCCGAGACACCAATCACCTTCGGCTGGTTTTGGATAAAATCCAAAAGGTAGAGGGGATTGACCGAACCGAAACACTGATTGTTTTGGAAGAAAGTATCAATAGACCCATCCAGTTTTTCGATAAAGAAAGTAAGTAAATTTACTATTTGGACTAAATCCAAATAAATATAATAACAAGGAGGAAGCTTCATTTAGGCTTCCTTTATTTTTTGTAATTCATCAGGAATAGATCTAAAACTGGTATTTTCTGCTCGTTTTGATTGAGAAACAGCATATCTGATAGAATTTTCAAATGAAAATGAACATTATTTTTTCATTATAAGTTGTACCTTCGCAGTCTAAATGTAATTAGTCTAAATAACTCACACATGAGCAAAGACAATCAGATTTTAGAGGAGTTTACTTCCAAAGAATACGAGCACGGATGGTCGGTCAATTATGAGGCCGATGAAGCTCCCATCGGATTAAATGAAGAAATAATCCGTTGGATATCAGCTAAAAAAGAAGAACCCGAATGGCTTCTAGAGTGGCGATTGAAGGCATTCCGTACTTGGAAAACTATGGAAGAACCCGAATGGGCGAATATCCATTATCCAAAAGTGGATTTTCAAAAACTCCGCTACTACTCTGCCCCAAAGCAGACCAAAAAGCCAAAATCCCTTAATGAAGTTGATCCAGAATTGCTGGCAATCTATGAGCGTTTGGGCATTTCTCTAAACGAACAAAAGAGATTGCAGGGCATTGCTGTGGATGCTGTGTTAGATTCAGTATCTGTAGCTACCACTTTTAAAGATACGCTAGGCAAGCTCGGAATCATTTTCTGCTCATTTAGTGAAGCTGTTAAAGAGCATCCTGAGCTAGTGAAAAAATATTTGGGTTCTGTTGTGCCCATGACCGACAACTACTATGCGGCTTTGAACTCTGCAGTATTCTCTGATGGTTCATTCTGCTACATTCCCAAAGGTGTGAGATGCCCAATGGAGTTATCCACCTATTTTAGAATAAATGCAGCCAATACGGGTCAGTTTGAAAGAACTTTGATCGTTGCTGAAGATGAATCATATGTTTCCTATTTGGAAGGCTGTACAGCTCCTCAACGTGATGAAAACCAACTCCATGCGGCTGTTGTGGAAATTTACGCCGCAGCTCATGCAGAGGTGAAATATTCTACTGTTCAAAACTGGTTCCCTGGAGACAAAGAAGGAAAAGGAGGTATTTACAATTTCGTGACCAAGCGTGGTATCTGCGCAGGTGACCATTCTAAAATTTCCTGGACTCAAGTAGAAACCGGATCTGCAGTTACTTGGAAATATCCATCCTGCATCTTAAAAGGTGATAATTCTGTAGGGGAATTTTATTCTGTAGCAGTGACCAATAACATGCAGCAGGCAGATACCGGTACCAAAATGATTCATATTGGTAAAAACACCAAGTCTCGAATTGTATCTAAAGGTATTTCTGCAGGCAAATCCCAAAATTCTTATCGGGGTCAGGTGCAGGTGATGAAGCGGGCTACCAATGCAAGAAACTTCTCCCAGTGTGATTCCCTACTGATGGGTGATCGATGCGGAGCTCATACCTTCCCTTATATCGATATTCAAAATCCAACTGCCAAAGTGGAACATGAGGCAACTACTTCTAAAATCGGAGAGGATCAAATTTTCTACTGCAATCAGCGAGGAATCGATACAGAAGATGCAGTAGCTTTGATTGTTAACGGTTATGCTAAAGAAGTATTGAATCAATTACCAATGGAGTTTGCCGTAGAGGCACAAAAACTTCTAGCCCTAACCTTGGAAGGATCTGTAGGGTAATCTCCTTGAAAAACTGAATCAAAAAAGAAAAAATTCAACTATGCTGACGATAAAAAACCTACATGCCTCTGTTGATGGAACTCCAATCCTAAGAGGTATTAATTTGGAAGTGAAAGCCGGTGAGGTTCATGCAATCATGGGTCCTAACGGTTCCGGAAAATCCACTTTGGCCTCAGTACTTGCCGGTCGAGAAGAGTATGAAGTTACTGAAGGAGAAGTAATTTTCCAGGGAAAAGACCTCTTGGAAATGGCTCCTGAAGACCGCGCACGGGAAGGAGTATTCTTAGCTTTCCAATATCCTGTGGAAATTCCTGGTGTTTCCTCTACCAATTTCTTACGTACTGCATTGAATCAAGTACGTGAATACAGAGGTCAGGAGCCTTTGGATGCAGTGAAGTTTCTTTCCTTGATGAAGGAAAAAATGAAATTGGTTGAAATTGACCAAAAGCTTTTGAGCCGATCCTTGAATGAAGGTTTTTCAGGAGGAGAGAAAAAGCGAAATGAAATCTTCCAAATGGCCATGTTGGAACCAACCTTATCCATTTTGGATGAAACTGATTCTGGTTTGGACATTGATGCTCTTCGAATCGTTTCTAATGGTGTAAATCAATTGAAATCCGATAAGAATGCCACCATCGTAGTCACTCACTACCAACGACTACTGGATTATATTGTCCCTGATTATGTGCACGTTCTCTACAAAGGACGAATTGTGAAATCTGGAACCAAAGAATTGGCTTTGGAGCTGGAGGAAAAAGGATACGATTGGATCAAAGAAGAGGTAGATTCAGCGACAGTTTAAACTTAAAAAACAAGCATGAGTACCTTGACAACACAAGATACATTTGATGTATTGCTGGAATCTGCTCCTCAAAACTTTTCAGCGCTTAGAGCTGCTGGGAAAGAGCATTATCAAGCCGCGGGTCTTCCCGCTGCAAAAGCTGAGGAATACAAATTCACAGCAATTACCAAAAAACTGGAAAAAAGCATTTCTGATTTCAGAGCAGCCTCCCCTTTTTCCATTTCCCAAAACCAAATCACCGAATCCACATTTAAAGGATTTGATGGCTATACCTTGGTTTTTTCTAATGGAAAATTCCTTCCTGAGTTATCCAGCCAAATAGATGGCATTCAGGTAAGTAGCCTAGATGATTCTACAGAGGAATTAGGAACTATAGCCAAAGCTGAAAAAGATGCTTTCGCTGCCTTAAATCAAGCTAGTTTCTCGGAAGGAATCTCTATTAAGGTTCCCAAAAAGGTACAGGTTGATAAACCTATTCTTTTGCTCTCTTTCAATCAATCCCATGTGGGTCAGGTTATTACTCCTAGATTTTGGATTGAAGTAGGGGATTTTGCAGAAGTCACCTTCATTGATCAAAGCGTTGGATTAGGAAATGATTCCTATTTCATCAACAAAGTGGTGGAAGTAAAAGGTGGAATCAATTCCCAAATCAATTACTATCGACTTCAGCATGAAGGAGATCAGGTTATTGAGGTGAGCAATATCGAAACGGATGTTCAGGCGGATGCAAGATTTACTTCTGTCAATATTTCTCTTTCTGGAGACATGGTCCGAAACAACCTAAGTCTCAATCTACTTGGCAGTAATTGTGAAGGAAACATGTATGGGATCTACCTTCTCAATGGAAAAACACACGTAGACAACCATACGAACGTGGATCACACCATTCCACATGCTGAGTCCAATGAATTGTATAAAGGTATTTTCGACGGGCAATCCCGTGGAGTTTTCAATGGGAAAATTTTCGTAAGACAAGATGCCCAAAAGACCAATGCATTCCAGCAAAACAACAATGTATTGCTTTCGGAAGATGCTATCGTCAATACCAAACCTCAATTGGAAATTTGGGCGGATGATGTGAAATGCTCCCATGGTTGTACCGTAGGCCAATTAGATGAAGAAGCCTTGTTCTACATGCAAGCAAGAGGAATTGAAAAAACCTTGGCAAAAGGACTCTTGCTATACGCTTTTGTAGGTGAAGTATTGGAAAAAATTGAAGACGAGAGCTTCAAAAACCATGTTGTCGGATTGATTCAAAATCGACTCGGTAGCAAATTCTAACCTTTTTCATGAGATTTAATATCGATGAAATCAGAGGCCTGTTCCCTGTGCTTCATCAAGAAGTACATGGCAGGCCTTTGATCTATTTTGACAATGCCGCAACAACTCAAAAACCCAAAGCGGTCATTGAAGCCCTATCCAAATATTACGAGCACGACAACTCCAATATCCACAGGGGAGCACATACCTTAGCCGACCGGGCTACTCTCTACTTTGAAGAAACTCGCGAAGCTGTTCGCGATTTCATCCATGCTAAAGAATCTGCCGAAGTCATTTTCACCAAAGGCACTACGGAAAGCATCAATTTAGTATCCTATACTTTTGGGAAAAAATTCATTGGGAAAGACGATGAAATCATCATCTCTACCATGGAACATCATTCCAATATCGTCCCATGGCAAATGCTATGCGAAGAAAAAGGGGCTAATTTAAGAGTCATTCCCATTTCGGATAATGGTGAGATTGTTTGGGAAGAATTTGAAAAATTACTTTCTCCAAAGACCAAACTGGTAAGTATCGTCCATGCATCCAATGCACTGGGCACCATTAATCCTGTAAAAAAAATCATTGAATCCGCTCATGCAGTAGGAGCTAAAGTTCTATTAGACGGAGCTCAATCTTCATCGCATTTAGAAATAAATGTTCAAGAATTGGACTGTGACTTTTTTGCATTCTCGGCACATAAATTATATGGACCAACTGGTTTGGGGGTTTTATATGGTAAAAGGGAATTACTTGAAGCAATGCCTCCATTTTTGGGTGGAGGCGAAATGATTAAGGAAGTGACCTTTGAAAAAACCACCTACAATGAAATCCCTTTCAAATTCGAAGCTGGAACCCCAAACATTGCGGATGTAATCGCATTTAAGGAGGCTTTGAATTTCATCAATTCCCTTGGAAAGCCTCAAATCAAAAAATATGAGGATGAACTCCTCGCTTATGCAAATGAATTGACAAAGGATATCAAAGGATTCATTCCTGTGGGGACTGCTTCAAATAAAGTTTCCGTCCTTTCTTTTAATATTCAAGGCATGCACCCCTTTGATGTGGGACAAATGCTCGATGCAAGAGGAATAGCTGTTCG
>JABXHZ010000308.1 GCA_013373335.1 Cyclobacteriaceae bacterium
ATCTTCGCTGTTGTCAGATGGGGTAATGAATCCAAATCCTTTGGAGTCATTAAAGAATTTTACTGTTCCTTCATTCATGATTTTTTGATTTTGAAGCTTTTAACTTTGAGTTGATAAGTATAGGAAGACTGGATTACCCAACCACCTTCACATTTACTGCGTTGATTCCTTTTTTACCTTGAACCAAATTATAGGTAACCTTGTCATTTTGACGAATTTCATCTACTAAACCGCTGAAATGTACGAATACATCTTCGCTGTTGTCAGATGGGGTAATGAATCCAAATCCTTTGGAGTCATTAAAGAATTTTACTGTTCCTTCATTCATAATTTTACTTGTTTTGTACAGCGCCTTTGCTGTGTGTTTTGGATTGATTTACTTGTTTTTTTGGTGGGGTCGGCTCAGGCGGTGAGTCGGAAAAATTCCCGAATTCATCGACATAAACCATCATATTTTCAAGACTTCCATCTTTTGGTTGTGCTTTTCGTTCAAGTCGTTGTTCGAATTTTTCCTTTTTCTTCCTTCGCTTGAGTTCGGCTTTTTGTTTTTTGATAAATGAGTTTTGGTTTTTTGACATAAATAAATGTTCAATTGATAAAGGTGATAGCCTGACCGGTTTTCCCAGCTCTCCCGGTTCGGCCGATTCTATGGATATAGGAATCCATGGTCATAGGTATTTGATAGTTGATGACGTGACTTACGTCTACCACATCAATCCCTCTCGCCGCCACATCTGTGGCTACCAGTACACGGATGGATCCCTGTTTGAAATCACTAAGTATTTTATTTCTGAAATTCTGGGATTTATTTCCGTGTATTTGTCCTGCCGGAATTCCGTATTGATTCAATTTTTTGGAAAGCCGGTCTGCAAGTCGCTTGGTTTCTGTAAAAAGGATGACCTTTTTTAGCGCTCCGTTTTGAAATAGATTCTGTAGAACCACAAACTTATCTTCCCCTTCCGATACCCGAATGGTTTGTTGGTCAATATGCTCATTTGCTGACGTTCCCGGATCTACATGGATTTCCTCTGGGTTATCCAAGAGGTCAGCAATAAGTTTTTCTTGCGAAGGATCCAAAGTCGCTGAGAATAATAGAGTTTGTTCCCTCAATCCAATCAAAGCTACCAATCGCTTGACATCATGGATAAATCCCATATCCAGCATTCGGTCAAATTCATCCAAAACTAAGGTGTTTACCAATTTTAGATGGAGTGCCTGCTGATTAGATAAATCCAATAATCTTCCCGGTGTTCCTATAATTACATGTGGCTTTTGAGCCAAATGCTTTCGGTCCATATTGATGTTGGTACCTCCAATGAACGTAGCAAAGCGTAAGGACATGCCTTGTGTAAGCCCTTTGAATTCATCTCCTATCTGTAAGGCAAGCTCTCGGGTAGGTGCGACGATTAAAATTGAACCGTTTTGAGGTTTCTTTAAGAGCCGTTCGATGATAGGGATTAGAAATGCTGCTGTTTTACCCGAACCTGTTCGGGCGATGGCTAACATGTCTATTCCTTTCAAAAGAACCGGAATAGCCATTTCCTGAATAGGGGTTAGGTACTCATATCCTTTCTTTTGGATAGCTTCCTGAAGCTTGGCCTGAAGATTTAATTCCTGAAACTTTTGCCCTTTGAGTGAAGAAGAAACAGCTGAAACAGGTTTGGCTTTTTTGACCAAAAGATTGGGGTCTAGGGAAGAAACAGGCTTTCTTTTGGGCTGATTTCTTCCTGGACTTGTATGTGTGCCCCGAAAATTGGAGCGTGTGTTTTTTCGAAATGTGTTCATAAATAAAATAATTAGCTTTTTACCGGGACAGTTTCTACCGTTCCCAAGTGGTGAAGCATTTGGAAATGGGCTTTAAGAGCCTCAAAAAAGGATTTTTTAGAATAATAAGGCAGCTGGAATTCAGCGGCAGTTTTTTTGACAATAGGAGCAATATGTCGGTAATGTACGTGACAGATGTCTGGGAATAAATGATGTTCTACCTGGTAGTTCAATCCTCCAATCATCCAGGAAAATATTCGGCTTTTTGGAGCATAATTACAGGTGGTGACCAATTGGTGTATCAATCGCTCTCCTTCGATCATTCCATTTTCATCCACTACCGGAAAAACAACGTCAGGCATAATGTGAGCCGTTTGAAAGACTAAAGAAATACACAGTCCGGTTACAAAATGCAGTGCAAAAAAGGCTAACAGAATTTCCCAAAATCCAAAAGGAGAGAAGATGAGGGGAAATCCCAGCGTGAAGGCAAAATAAACTACTTTCCAGCCTAAAATCTTTAGAAAATGGTTTCGGTAACTGTTTTTTCCTTTGATCAAACCCATCTTATGGTAGCGATTCAATCGAATAAAATCCTTAGTCGTTACCCAAGAAAGCGTAGATAGACCATAAAAGAACCAGGTATACCATTGCTGATAGGCGTGCAGTTTGTTTTTCTTGACATTCGGAGAAAATCTTAAAAAAGCAGGAGCATTGATATCGTCATCTCCTTCGTGGATATTCGTAAAGCTATGGTGAAGAACATTGTGTTGAACTCGCCAAACGTTGGCATTAGCTCCGACCATATTTAAGGTATAGCCGAGCAGCTTATTGATTTTCGCATTGGAAGAATAGGTGCCGTGAATGGCATCGTGCATAATCCCCATGCCGATACCTGCCATACCAAATCCGCTTAGAATGAAGCAGGCGAATAATTGCCAAGTGTGGCTAAGCAATCCTGAACTAACTAATAGCACGGGAACAAAGTATACGGATAGCATAAAAATGGTCTTGAGAACCATTTCTGTATTTCCGAACTTGCTTTTTTTAGAGGTTTTGAAATAAGAATTGACGCGGCTGCGCAGGGTAAGAGAGAAATCAGATAAAGCTGATTCCGAGAATCGAATGGTCTTAATAAGAAAAGGTATTAAATAAAATAAAGTAGTTAATCAAAGTGTTTTAAAATCATTCTGCGGCTTTCAATTCATAAACTGGTACCAAAACCGAGTTTGAATCAAAAAGTAGAAGAGAAGAATTGAAACCGTAGAGGAACTCTTAAATTACTACTTGTGGCAGGCAAATTACCGATACTATACTGATGAAAACGAGATTTACTTTTAAATCAATTCTATAATCATCCGTACAAAGGTAATGAAAGATTTGAGGATAATCCTATTTCCTTTGTTTTATTTTTTAATCCTTTCGGTAAAGGAATCCTTTCTCAGGATAAAAAACCAATACTTCCTATATCGGCTGGTAATGGAAATAAATTCAATTTTCATTTTTGAACCTTTTTATAGGAATCTTTGTAAGATTCGAAACGAAACTTTTGGATATATGAAAAATATTCAAATACCTTTGTAACGATGTGTAAAAAATCCTACAGGGTTATTGGGCTGATGACAGTGATTACTTCACTGCTTCTGACTTTTTTTGTCCCGGGCCTCTCCTCAGGGTTGCAGTTGGTTAACTATACCCAGCAGGATCAAGGAGAGGAACATGTAGATGTTTTTCAAGATTCCAACCACATCCTCTCAAGTTCGGATGAACTTAAATCCCAAGCTAATTTTATTTTCTCTGCTGAACCCGAAGTATTAGAACAAGTTGAGGAAAGTTTCCTCGATCTGGATTCAGTGCTGAAAATGGCACTTTCTGCCATTTGGTTTAGCTTATTGGCTTTTAGCCTTGGAAAAGATCGGACTCGCTTTCTGCGTTTCTGCAAAAACTTCTTTAAACCGATTCCATATCGGTTACATGTGTACCACTGCGTTTATCGTAATTAGGATTTTTTGATTGGGCCGTAAGGCCTTGGTTTTAGTCCCTCGCATGCATGCCTATCAGCGCTAAGGGATCGATTACAATTCTTTTTACCTACAATTCAAAATTCATACAATTATGAAAACCAACAGGAATTTACTGTTCCTAGCAGTGGGCTGTGCGATGTTTTTGGCATCCTGCGGTTCATCGCATTCTACACATGAAGAAACTGCCACTTTCAAAGTTTCCCAACCTGTTAAACAAGACACGGTCTTAATCAAGGAATACGTTAGTCAGATCCGGGCCATTCAACATATTGAATTGAGAGCCTTGGAAAAGGGATATCTTCAGAAAATCTTCGTCGATGAGGGTCAGCATGTCAAAAAAGGACAGCTTCTCTTCCAAATTCAGCCTACTATCTATCAGGCAGAGTTTCAAAAAGCGAAATCTGAGGTAGAGTTTGCCCGAGTGGAATATGAAAATACCAAAGCCTTGGCTGATAAAAATATCGTTTCTCAAAACGAGGTCGCCTTGGCAAAAGCACAATTAGAAAAAGCGAAAGCCGAGATGGCTTTGGCTGAGACTCATCTGAGCTTTACCGAACTTCGAGCTCCCTTTGATGGTATCGTGGGGAAATTTGAAGAAGTGCGTTTGGGGAGTTTGTTGGATGAGGGTGAATTGCTGACCACACTCTCTGATAACAGTAAAATGTGGGTGTATTTCAATGTTCCGGAAGCGGAATATTTGGATTATGCCATGACCGAGAAGGATTCAGCCGAAACTGTTCAGTTGCGATTGGCTAATAATCGGGTTTTCCCTGAATCAGGGATTATCGAAACCATCGAATCCGACTTTAACAATGCAACGGGAAATATTGCTTTCCGGGCTACTTTTTCCAACCCTGAAGGTTTGTTGCGTCACGGACAAACAGGAAATATTCTATGGCCTAAGCCTTTGGATGAGGTAACGATGATTCCTCAGAAAGCCACCTTTGAAGTACTGGACAAGAAGTTTGTGTATTTGGTGGATGATGAAGGAAATGTCAGGGCTCAAGAGATTAAAATTGAAGGCGAGCTCAACCATTTGTATTTGGTCAGTGCCGGGTTGACAACCCAAGACAAGTTTCTTTTGGAAGGCCTGAGGAAGGTGCAAAATGGCGGAAAAATTCACTTTGAATTGATTAGGCCAGAGGAAGTATTTGAGGGATTGCATTTGCATGCCGAATAAGTTCTCATTCACCTTAAAATCCGAAAGAAATGTTTAAAGATATTTTAAGAAGGCCTGTACTGGCCATCGTAGTCTCCTTCATGATAGTGTTTGTGGGATTACTGGCCATTACCCAATTGCCTATTTCGCAATTTCCAGAAATCGCACCAACCACGGTCAATATTTTTGTGGCCTATCCAGGTTCCAGTGCGGATGTATTGACTAAGTCAACCTTGATTCCTTTGGAAACCTCCATCAACGGGGTTCAGGGAATGCGCTACATTGCTTCCGATGCCACAAGTGCTGGAGAAGGTACGATTCGCGTGGTATTTGAACCAGGTACTGATCCCAATCAGGCGGTTGTTCGTGTGAAAACGAGGGTTGACCAAGTCATGCCCAACTTGCCTCCTTTGGTACAACGAGAAGGGGTAATTATTACTCCAGTTCAGCCAAGTATGCTTTTGTATGTCGATATCTATGGCGAAGAGGGGGCAGATATTGATGAAAAATTCCTCTACAACTATGCTTATACCCGGATTATTCCAGAATTGCAGCGGATCAACGGGATTGCGCAAGCCCAAATTCTAGGTTCGCGAAAATTCGCCATGCGTGTATGGTTGAAATTGGACCGTATGCGGGCTTACAAAATTTCCGCTGAGGAAGTTTTGGAGGCAATGGAGGAGCAGAGTGTGATTGCTCGCCCCGGTCGATTGGGACAAAGTTCTGGTAAACAGGCACAGTCAGTGGAATATGTATTGACGTATCAGGGCCGGTTCAATGAGCCGGAACAATATGAAAATATCATTATCCGGAGCAATGAAGAAGGAGAGCTCATCAAGCTCAAGGATATTGCTGAAGTCGAGTTAGGAAGTGAGTTCTTTGATATTTATTCCAATCTGGATGGTCGTCCTTCCTCATCGATTGTCCTCAAGCAAACTCCTGATAGTAACGGTAGTGATGTAATCGCCCAGGTGAAGGAAAAACTCAAGGAATTGGAGGTGGATTTTCCGGAAGGCGTTCACTATGAATACAGCTATGACGTCTCCAAATTCTTGGATGCTTCCATCGAGCAGGTAGTTCATACAATTCGAGACGCCTTTATTTTGGTGGCCTTGGTAGTGTTCCTCTTTTTAGGTGATTGGCGTTCCACTTTGATTCCAATCATTGCAGTTCCAGTATCCCTGATTGGGGCTTTCTTCGTTCTCCAAATGTTTGGTTTATCCATCAACTTGATTACTCTATTTGCCTTGGTTTTGGCGATTGGGGTGGTAGTGGATGATGCCATTGTGGTCGTGGAAGCCGTTCACGCTAAAATGGAAGAAGATCCCCATTTAACTCCATATAAGGCTACCCAAAAGGCCTTGGGAGAATTGAGTGGTGCTATCATTGCGATCACTTTGGTGATGACTTCGGTGTTTGTGCCGATTGCCTTTATGAGTGGTCCTGTTGGGGTATTCTACCGACAATTCTCCATCACCATGGCGAGTTCCATCGTGATTTCAGGGATTGTGGCCTTGACCTTGACACCGGTTTTGTGTGCGATGATTTTGAGAAATCATCATGGGAAGCGAAAGAAATCCCTATTCGACCGATTCATTGATGGTTTCAACCGTCTTTTTGAAAGATTCACAGGACACTATATCCGAGTGCTTAATGTGATTGTGGCTAGAAGAATTGTCACTTTCGGAATTTTGGGTCTATTCATAGCTGGAATTATCTATACCAATAAGATTCTTCCTTCAGGTTTTGTACCGAATGAAGACCAGGGAACCATCTATGCTATTATTCAGACACCTCCCGGATCTACCCTGGAATTGACCAATAAAGTGGCGCAGGAGCTACAGCAAATTGCAGAGGAAGTGGATGGAATCGAGTCTGTTACTTCCTTGGCAGGTTATGAAATCATGACTGAAGGTAGGGGATCCAATGCAGGTACCTGTCTGATCAATCTTAAGCCATGGTCAGAGCGCGATAAAAGCGTTCATGAAATCATGGAAGAACTGGAAGAAGAAACCAAGGATTTGGGGGCTGTGGTGGAATACTTTGAGCCACCGGCAGTACCGGGTTTTGGTTCATCCGGTGGATTTTCACTTCGTTTGTTGGATAAAACTGGTGGAGAAACAGATTATGATGAGTTTGATAAGATCAATCAGGAGTTTCTAGCAGCTCTTCGAAAGCGAAAAGAACTCAAAGGTTTGTTTACCTTCTTTGCGGCCAACTATCCTCAATACCATTTGGAAATTGATAATCAGGCAGCCATGCAAAAAGGCGTAACCATCGGTAAAGCCATGGAAAACCTGAATATTCTTATAGGTAGTACTTATGAACAAGGCTTTATTCGCTTTGGTAGATTTTTCAAGGTATATACGCAGGCTGCACCGGAGTTTCGTCGCTATCCTTCCGATTTGACTGATTTGTTTGTGAAAAACGAAGAGGGAGAAATGGTTCCTTATTCATCCTTTATGAAGGTTTCTAAAACGCAGGGACCTAATGAGATTACCCGATACAACCTTTTCAATTCCGCAGCGATTCGTGGCTTGCCAGGAGATGGATTTACCACGGGGGATGCCATTCAGGCAATTCGTGAGGTAGCTGCGCAAACATTGCCAAAAGGATATGACATTGCCTGGGAAGACTTGTCGTTTGATGAATCCCGAAGAGGGAATGAGGCTATCTATATTTTCGCAGTAGTTGTACTCTTTGTCTACCTTGTTTTGGCAGCCCAATATGAAAGTTTTGTATTGCCTCTTGCGGTACTTCTTTCTCTTCCTATAGGGATATTCGGTTCATTCGCAATGCTCAAACTCATGGGGCTAGCCAATGACGTTTACGCCCAGATTGGGATGATTATGTTGATCGGTTTGCTGGGTAAAAACGCCGTGTTGATTGTGGAGTTTGGGGTGCAGCGTCACCGCGAAGGAGCTACAGTTTTGGCGGCTGCCATTGAAGGGGCTAAGATGCGTTTCCGTCCTATTTTGATGACCTCTTTTGCCTTTATCGCTGGTTTGATTCCTTTGGTCATCGCACATGGTGCAGGAGCTGTAGGAAACAAGACTATTGGTTCATCTGCCATGGGAGGGATGTTTCTCGGGACGATGATTGGGGTTTTGGTGATTCCAGGTCTCTATTACTTCTTCGGTAGTATGATTGAGGGTAAGAGTCTATTGCAAAATGAGGCAGATTCTTCGCTTTCTGAAGCATTTGTAGAAGAGGGTCAAAACAGAGCATCCCTTTTGAAAAAAATCGGAAAACTCAGTGTGTTACTTCAGGCCGCAAAACGAAACAATAGAAAAAATGACAAGTAAACGTATTAATCTATATACAGGAATTTCCTTGGTCATGTTGGTTGGATTTTGGGGCTGTAAATCCCAGGAGATCACCTTCAAGGAACCAACAGAAAATCTTCCTGAGGAGTATAATCAGCAAGGGGAGGGTACTACAACCATTGCTAGTTTGGATTGGCGTGGCTACTTCGAAGATGAGTATTTGAATGCTTTGATCGATTCGGCTTTGTTGCACAATCAGGAACTGAATATTGTCTTGCAAGAGATAGAAATCAGTAAAAATGAAGTCCTTGAGAAGAAGGGCGAATACCAACCATTTGTTAACCTTGGATTAGGAGCAGGGGCGGAAAAACCCGGAAGATTTACTCGGGATGGTGCTGTGGAGCATAATCTGGAAATCAAAGAAGGAAAAGAGTTTCCCGAACCCTTGGGAGATTTTGTCTTGGGAGCCACGGCTTCCTGGGAAGTGGATATTTGGCGAAAACTTCGTAACGCCAAGGATGCCGCCCAACTTCGCTATTTGGCTCGGACAGAAGGCAAGAGCTTTTTGGTGACTCAATTGATTTCTGAGATCGCTGAATCCTACTATGAATTGATGGCTTTGGACAATTTGCTTCAAATCATCAATCAAAACCTGGAAATTCAGAAGGATGCTTTAGAAAAAGCCCGTCAATTAAAGGAGTATGCGAAAGCCAATCAATTGGTGGTGAATCGGTTTGAAGCACAATACCTCAATACCAAGAATCAGCAATATGCA
>JABXHZ010000197.1 GCA_013373335.1 Cyclobacteriaceae bacterium
GAATGGAATCATGTCTTTTTGTTAATAGGAGCTGTTTTGATGGCATGGATTCTATCCAAATCTGATTTATATACCCTTTCTAAATCAAAAAAAGGTTGGCTGCTACTCCTTTTTTTCATACCCTTTTTACTTCATTTTGGAAGTAATGTATATTGGCTTCGGATAGGTATACACTATGCAGTGTTCTGGATTTTAGGGATTTATTTTTTGATGGAGGAAATGCCGATAAAATCGAAAATGCGATTTTGGCTTGGAGTTTCTTTTATGAGTTTGCTATTGGTTCTAAATGGGATTTGGTGGCATCCCTTTCAACAAAAAGGACTTTGGAATGCAACTGAACCCTGGGATTATCTTCCGGGGAAAACCATTCTCTTGTTCCCCTCGCAACTAGAAGTATTGCAAAATCTTGTAAAGGAAACTGAAAATGAAGATCAGCTACTAGCTGTTTATCGTATTTCAGGAATCCCTTATTTATTGGGGAAAACAATTCCAAAAAATCCGGGAATTTGGGATCGGGAACAACTTTCTAAATTTTTTCCAACTGGTTATAACCAAAATCGGATGGTTTATTATCCGATTGATTCGCTTCCTGATAATTTTACAGCCAACCCAATTGTCTTATATTCATTTGAATGAGAAAGTTGAATATAAAGCTTCAATTTGATCCCTGGTCTATTGCCTTGATTTTATCAATCACGGTAATTTGGTTTTTGCCTTGGCGGTTTCAGACCAATGATGATGTTTTGATGATGTGGTTGGTTTCAGGTGCCTACACAGGTGAACCGGAACCCTATGCAGTTTTTATTCATCCTTGGTTGAGTTATTTTTTATCCCGTCTATATTACCCTTTTCCTGAGATTAATTGGTATGGGCTTACTTGGTTCGCAATAATCCTTTTTTCTGGTATTTTATTAATTGGAAAAATCAAGAGGTTGGGGGCCTCCCAGGATTGGAAGAGGGTTTTGAGTTTGTTTGTTCTCCTGATTTCCATTCACTTATGTGTTTTCCCGCAATTTACCTTGGTTGCTGGATTTGCAGCGTTTTCCGGAATGTCTCGCTTTTTTGAAAGAGGAAATGCTTTGGCCACTTCTCGGCTTTTAGGACTTATTTCAATTTTTCTAGCGTTAATGGTCCGTTGGGAATCTGTTGCCTTGATTGGGATAGGATGGGCTTGGAGCGAATTGATTTTTCCTATTCATTCAAGAGTAAAAGCGGTTTCCTTAGCAGTAATCATATCTATTCTTGCAGTCAGTACATTCATAGGTAAAAGAATTCATGAACAGAAAAATGTAGAACCTTCTTTTTTAGAATTTAATCGAGCAAGAGCCAAGGTGATTGATCACCCGTCCTTTGTAAGCCATTATTCTACAATAGCTTTTGAACCTGACTCAGATTGGTTTTTCTTTTCCAGATGGATATTTGAGGAATTACCAATTGATCTTGATCAACTCACTAAAAAGAAAGAGGAATTAGATCAAAGACTTTTTACATGGAAAGAAGTAGGATCAGGATTATACCGCCTTATTTTAATTCAGTTAACAGAGCTGTTTAAAGGGATGTTAATATTAGCCTTGATAATTGGTTTTTTCTCTTTACGATTTGAACTGAAAAAAAAACTAACCTATTTTCTAATTTGGCTCATTTTCTTTTTAATATTTAATCATTTCAATATGCTGTTAGGAAGAGTTATTTTTTTATTCTTTATCATTTTATTATTTCCAATTTTAAACTATCCAAGGTTGTATCCATCGTTTTCCTTTCTTAAGTATGTTAGCTATGTTTTTTTTATTTTTATTGGGGTTCACCTGTTTAATTTTTTAAAATATTCAGAGGGAAGAAAATTGGTGAATAAAGAATTCAATACTCTTATTAACGATATTCATGTTGATAAACCGATTTTTATTGAGGGAATCTTTGAATATGTTTTTACGGATCACTTCAGTAGAATTAACCCTGTTCCAATTCTTTCTAACGGTTGGATTTCTAGAAGTCCATTTCAACTTAAGGCTTATAAATTAAGAGGATTTTCTAAGCAAAGTGATTTATTCTCGTTCTATCTTATAGCACCTAGAATACCTGAACCTTTGGTTTTTCCTGAGTATATGAATAAAATTTCATCAGGTTTTATGGAGAAAAAGGTTACTGAAACCTCCAATTTGGAATTGCTTTATTTTTATAAAAAATGATAAAAAGCTTTACGTATTTTTTAAGAAAATCATCTCCAATATTTTGGGTTTTTCTTATCCTATTTTTAGGATTTTTATTTTTCTTCTATCAACTAATGGTGGATGGAGCTTTTAATTCAGATATTTCTTACCACCTTCGTTTTTGGTCCGAATTTTCTAAGAAAGGAAAGATTCCTTTCCCCCCGCTATATTATTATTCTTTTGTAGGGATTAGTCTTTTATTGCCTGGTTCAAAAAGTTTAGGTCTTGGAATGGTAATTTTGATGGTGATTTTTTGGGTTATCAAGTATTTTCAAACTAGTATTTTTTTAAGCCCAGAAATTTCTAAAAAGATAATTTTTCAACTTATACCTATTGGATTCATGTTCTTGTTTCCAATTTACTTATTTGGATTCGAGAAGGATTATTTATATCTAGGGAAAATGGTGCCTAATTTGTGGCATAATGGTAGTACGGTTTTTGTGTTTCCTTTTTGTATTTTTTTATTCCAAAGCACCATACAATGGATAAAATCAAAAGAGTATCAAATGCCATATAATCTTTTAATTTGGTCTATTTTGATATTGCTCTCAAAACTTAATTATCTACTTTGTTTTATTCCTGCATTTATATTAATGCTTTTATTTCAAAAAACTTCTAAAAAGAAAATAATTGTAGGATTTATTTTTTCTGGACTATTATTTTTTTTCATTTACCTTTCTAAGGTTATTATTTTTGACTACCAAGATGCTGATAGTTTGTTTTTTTATTTTAAGGAAAAAGGGAAGATAAATTTCGATCCTTTTTCCGTTTGGGAATTTTTTTCGGAAAGCCCATTTTTGGAATTTTTAAGCAGCTTTCTTTTTATTATTTTCAGTTTAATCCTTTTTGGGAAGAAGCTCATTGATGAAATTGAATTTAGATTCTCTTCTTTAGTAACAATATTTGGAATAATAATTTATTTACTTTTCGCTGAAGAAGGAGAGAGATTTACACATGCGAATTTTTATTGGCAAATTCCTATTGCTCTTTTCATTCTTCATTTAGTGATTGTTAAGTTTTTACTGAACTTATTTTTAAATAGAAAATGTCATAATAGGATTCAAATGCATAAGTTCTATTTCTTAGGGCTTCTCTTTGGTTTGCATGTGATTTCTGGATTCATTTATATCATACACTATTTAGTTACAGGTCAATACTTTTGATTTCTAAATTTTCTTATCCCTTAAGACATGGAAATGTTTTGATTTTTCCAAACTCTTATTTTTATTTACTATTGAGTAATTTTTTTACTCAACATTCTTCATTCTCAATTTTTCATTCCTCATTAATCTGTGCTCGACTCTCTCGTCACATCCAAAACCCGAATCAAACTGCTTCTAAAGTTTTTTTCGCATACCAATTCCGGCTACTTGCGTTCCTTGGCCAAGGAATTCGATGAGTCAACGAATTCGGTACGGGTGGAACTCAACCGTTTGACGGATGCAGGTTTATTGGTGGCCGAAGAGGAGGGGAAAACAAAAATGTACAAGGCCAATGAAGGCCATCCTTTCTTCCAGGAAATCAAAAATATGGTTTCCAAATTCCTGGGATTAGACGATCTAATGGAGCGCATTGTCAATCGAATGGGGGAGGTAGAAAAGGCTTACATCGTCGGAGATTATGCGCGGGGTATTGATTCGGGAACGGTTCAAATGATTTTGATCGGAAAAAATTTGGATC
>JABXHZ010000165.1 GCA_013373335.1 Cyclobacteriaceae bacterium
GCGAATGGGGGTTCAAGATCCGAGGACTTGAATCTAGCTTGGGATAACAAATGGTATGCAAGAGCGACTATTCATGAAAATCACTGGCAAGTGGAGGCGATTATTCCACTTTCTACTCTTCGATTTAAGGATGGTGCTCAGAATTGGAATGTCAATTTTTATCGAATAGATAGTCATTTCGGCGAACGGAGTACTTGGGCACCTATACCTAGAAACTTTCCGATTATTTCCACTGCATTTAGTCGAAAGCTAATTTTTGAAGAACCGCTCAAAAAAAATTCGGCCAATATTTCCTTGATTCCCTACATGGCAGCTAGGACTTCCAACAATTTTCTGGAAGGCACTTCTGAAAGCTTAACGCCTGCTTTTGGAGGAGATGCTAAAATTGGAATTGGGCCAGCATTGAATTTGGACTTGACCTTTAATCCGGATTTTTCTCAGGTGGAAGTGGATCAGCAGGTGACTAACTTGGACCGATTTGAAATTTTCTTTCCAGAACGCCGACAGTTTTTCCTAGAAAACGGAGATCTCTTTGCCAGTTTTGGACATCCGCTGGCTCGCCCATTCTTTTCCCGTCGGATTGGGGTGGATCGGGATGAAGCTACAGGCCAAAATGTCCAAAACAAGATTATTTATGGTGCCCGGCTTTCCGGAAAAGTTACCGATGATTGGCGCGTAGGTTTGATGAATATGCAAACGGCAACGGATGAAGAGCGGGGAATCGTCGGAAAGAATTTTAGCGTGATGGCTATTCAAAAAAAGGTTTTCTCCCGATCCAATGTGGGGTTGATTTTTGTGGATCGGGAATCTCTGGCCTTAGATGAATACCAAAGCCTTTTTGATCCTACAGCTTACAATCGGATGTTAGGTGTGGAATATAACTTGGCTTCAGAGGATAATCGCTGGACAGGCAAGGCACTTTACCACCGGACTTTTGAAAGTACTGAAAAGGAAGCTCCCCGAACGCTAAATGCTTATGTTTTATACAGTGATTTGCATTGGCGATGGAGTGTCAGTTATCTGGATATTGGTGCAGGGTACAATCCGGAGGTTGGCTTTGTCCCTCGGGTAGATTACAAGCGATTCAATCCGGATTTGGGATACCGCTTTTTCCCAAAATCAACGTTTATCAATAGCCATGGACCCCAGGTGGAATATGAACTCCGATGGAACGAGACGTTGGGTTCTACAGATCGGGATATCAAGCTCCAATATGAAGTTCGTTTCCAATCTTTAGCTCAATTGACAATCGGCTATACGAATAGTTACATTTATTTATTTGACGATTTTGACCCAACAAGAACGGGAGGAGAACCCCTTTTAGCGGGTACCGACTATACTACCGACCGATATGGGTTTGAATTTCGAAGCAATCCTCGACAGCCCTTCAATGTCAGATTAGAAGGTCAGGCTGGAGAATATTTCACCGGGAACATTGCTTCACTTCGAAGTGAAATAGCTTGGCGAATAGGTTATACAGCCAACATTGGAATGAATTTCAGTTATAACAGAATTCGCCTACCCGAGCCGCAAAATGATGCGGATTTGCTTTTAGTTGGTCCGAGAATCGATCTGACCTTTTCTAAATCCCTATTTTGGACCACCTTTATTCAATACAACAATCAGATCGAAAACATCAATATCAACACGCGTTTGCAGTGGCGTTTTGCGCCTGTATCTGACTTCTTCTTAGTTTATACGGACAATTATTTCCCGGATTCCTTCAGTCCTAAGCAGCGAAGTTTGGTGTTGAAGTTGAATTATTGGTTGAACATTTAAGGCCTGGAACCTCCAAATAAGGCTTCCATTTTCCCAAGGATTTTCCCTTTGCGGTAGCTATTCCAGATTTGTTCGATTTTTCCCTGAGGGCTGATTAAAATATAGGTGGGCCAAACTTTTACTTCGTAAAGCTGCGTAACCTTCCCTGTTTCATCCCATAAATCAGTCCATCGAATCAGCTCTTTATGCTTTTTGGCTCCATGGAGCCAAATATCCCGACTTCTATCATTCCAAATACTAATTACCACGAGGCTTTCCCCAAACCTCCTATCAATCTCGCTTATTTCGGGAAGCGCATCCAAACATGGTTTGCATCCTGTAAAAGAGAATTCCAAAAGGCGATATTTTCCATCAAAATCAGATAAAGAAACCTGTTTCCCCTCTCGACTTAATAGTGAAAAATCAATGCTTTCCGATCCTTCCTTCGCTTGAAAGGATATCGTAGTTAATTCTAAATTCGAGGCAAAGCGTTTATAGGAATTCAAATCCTTAAGCTCCGGAGAAACTTGATGAAGAGCCAATTCTAATTCTTGCTCATAAAAAATTCCAGAATTGGAAATAAGTGCATTCAAGGCGACTTCTTTGTCTAGATTTTCTAGGATTAGCTCCTTTTTCTTTTCAGTTCCGCTTTTCTCAATCTCACGGGAGAGCTCTTCATATGGATGCTTCTGATCAATTTCTAATGTGGATAAGTCATTCACTTGTCCATTTATTCGATAAGTTCCCTCACCTACCCAAAAGCCACGTTGGTCAATGATTTTCCCGTTGTTTTTTATGATATAAAAGGAAATCTGGGAAGGTTTATCCAATGTCGCCCTCAATTCCCCTTCAAACTTATCCACACTTTGATAAACCTGCTCGTCAAAACTGGTTCTCAAAACATCTTTTCCCGAAAGGGAGCCATCTAATTGAATGATGATTTGAGTTTCTTGAGCACTGGATGAAAAATAAAATAAACTAAAACTAATTAAGAAAAGGTATTTATAACGAATCATCATTAAAAACCATTGTTTGCTAAGCTAAACGGGAAAAAGTTTCTTTAGTTTTCGCTGGCTTCAATCCTCACTTTAGCCCCAGTCAAGAGAATTCGTCTATAGCCGTTTTGAGTATCCGAACTTACTTCCTTGCCTAATATTTTAACTTTGGAATAACTTTCAGGAATTTCAATCGATAACCCCCATTTCTTCTCGGTTTGAGCTACTTCAATGACAAGTCCACTATTGGATTTTTCATAGTTTACTGAAATTTCGTTTTCTCCAATCTGGACATTTTCGATCGAAGC
>JABXHZ010000268.1 GCA_013373335.1 Cyclobacteriaceae bacterium
GTATTGGGAAAAAGCATAGCAAATGCGATCAAAACCCCAAATAAAGCACCGGAAGCCCCCACCATTGGGATATTTGACTGAATATCTAAAATTGCATGAAGGGTCTGCTTCGCTTGCTTTACTTTTCCGGCATCATCAGGGTTTCGACTGAAATCATCCACAAAATCAAAAACGCTTCGCTGAAAGAAACCCCGATTGTCCAATACGATTCGGTTAAATACCTCCGGGTCAGGATTAGCATCAAATGCCTCCACACGACTTTCTAACTGATTAACCCGATAAATATTATATCCAGAATAAAGAACCCCGGAACCTACACCACATACCATCCAAAGGATCAATAATTTTTTAGGGCCAAGAAACTGCTCTAGCAAAGGCCCGAAAATCAACAGACCAAACATGTTACTAAACAAATGCCAAAAATCAGCATGCATGAACATGTAGGTTAAGAATTGAAAAGGCTTGAAATAAGGGCTCCCAATATAGTAGAGTGCAAACCACTGATCGAGTTGTGGCAAAACAAAGCTGCTCACCAAAAACAAGATGATATTGATCAGTAATAGATTTTGTACGACGGGAGTAAGATTTCTAAACATAATTTTCTATTTCCCAAAAAAGGAGTGAATGCTGCTTAAATCCAATTTTACAAAGGTTTTGTTCCCGGAAAGACCATAATTTGGATTTTGACAGGCAAAAAGCTGACCTACCAGCGTTTCCATTTCTTGATCCTTGAGCTTTTGACCTTTTTTTAGAGAAGACCTGCGAGCCAAAGAACGCGCCAGATTTTCACGGGTTTCCAAAGAAAGCTCATTTTTGAAATTTTTAAACTGCTCAATCAAGCCTTCAAATAACTCCTTTTCATTTCTGACCTGAATATCTGCAGGAACTCCTTGAATAACTACCGCTTGATTTCCAAAAACTGAAATCATAAAACCCAGACTGTGCAATTCTGGCATGATGCCAGAAACCAACTCAAAATCTCCTGGGCTCAATTCTACAACAGGAGGAAAAAGACTTTGCTGAGAAGGACCCTGAGCTAATTTCAACTGCCTTAAATATCGCTCATACAGGATTCGCTCATGTGCTGCCTGTTGATCTACGATCAGCAAACCGGTAGACATCTGCGCAACAATGTAATTGTTTTCCACCTGAAAGGTGGTACCTGTATTTTCAAGGCTATCCGAAGAACCTATTAATTTCCCCTCTCCTTCCGTATTTGCACGGGAGGGAAACGTTAGGATCTCTGTATCTTCCTCCTCATCCGTACTCTTCTCTATCTCCACGGTCCGCTGAACTCCCTCGAATAGCTTTTCCCATCCGCTTGGATTGGCTTTCTTTAATTCGGGCGTATTGAAGGTTTTGTAGCTATATTCCCTGTCTACCGCAATTTTGGTATTAGGATCTTGATCCCATTTATCTCTAAAATTGACATCCACACTAAAATCCAAAGCGGGCACCACATGATGAGCTCCTAATGCCTGCTTTACAGCAGCTCTAACCACTGCATAAACCGTACGCTCATCATCAAATTTGATTTCGGTTTTGGTAGGATGAACATTGATATCGATATGGGAAGGATCTATTTCCAGAAACAACACGTAAAAAGGATGCTGATCTGGTTGAATGAGTCCTTCAAAGGCATTGGAAACTGCATGATTGAGGTAACTACTTTTAATAAATCGATTATTGACAAAAAAGAACTGCTCTCCACGGGTTTTCTTTGCGGATTCAGGTTTTCCGATGTACCCTTTTACATTGACATGGGGGGTAAGTTCCTCACAGGGAACCAATTGGGATTGATAATTTTTCCCAAAAAGTCCCACAATCCGCTGACTCAGTTTGCCCGCATGGAGTTGAAAAATCTCCATGTCATTTTGCATCAAGGAGAAGGCAATTTCTGAATACGCTAAGGCAACCCGTTGAAATTCTTCCACAATGTGACGCATTTCCACGGGATTGGATTTCAAGAAATTTCTACGTGCTGGCACATTGTAAAAAAGATTTTTCATTGCTACAGAGGTACCAGGACTTGTAGCTACAGGTTCTTGGTTTTTAACTTCAGAGCCTTCAATTTGGATAAGTGTACCCAATTCATCATCCGACCTACGTGTCTTGAGTTCAACTTGCGCCACTGCCGCAATCGACGCCAAAGCTTCCCCTCGAAAACCAAAAGTACGAATGGAAAATAGATCTTCACTAGATCGAATTTTACTGGTGGCATGCCGCTCAAATGCCATTCGTGCATCGGTGGGAGTCATGCCTTTCCCATTGTCAATCACTTGGATCAATTGCTTTCCTGCTTCCTTTACCACTACTTGGACACGGGTGGCACCAGCATCTACTGCATTTTCCAATAATTCCTTCAATGCAGAGGCAGGACGCTGTACCACTTCCCCAGCAGCAATTTGATTTGCAATGGAGTCAGGCAGAAGCTGAATCAAATCACTCATCTTTTAGCTTTGGATTTGAGTCTGGTGAAAAAGTAAATCCCTGCGATCAAGACCATCACGTACAAGAGGTATTCGAAAATTACCGGACCGATGTAAATATAGCCAGCCAATCCTCCCACCAACACAAGGAAAATGATCGTGCGAAGCATGGCTGTAGAAGCCAGAACACTTCCTCCTCTTGGACGGATACCTTGATGCTGGGAAAATGAACCTCTGATTCCGGTTTCAAAGCGTCTCAACCTATCTTCCTCACTGATTTCTCCGCCTAGTTTGCCTTCTGCTTCCAATTCTTTTTTGATTCGGGAAGTACGCTGCTCTAGCTCCTCTTTGACGGGGTCATAGTAACGGGGCTTGATATCAAATCGGCTGGGACTTGCTGTTCGAAATATGGAGGGAAACTTCATTTTTTTTAAGACTAATTGGCTAAATGGCCTGAATTCGGAATTTGAAAATTGGTTACAACCGACAATCAAATTTATAAGATTTTAAACTCCCAAAGTTGGCGATTGTTGAAGGCTCTTTACTATCTTCAATGTCAAGATTCCCTGAAGGAGTTCCAATTGGGTCTTTTTTGAAGAAGTTTAACACTTCAACTGCTACATGCAAGGGTAGGCCATACAAATTTAATTTTAAAATCAAGTATAAAAAATCGATTCGGCATGCGGAATTGGCTCTGGAAAATAGCTAGTCTGAGTGTTTTAGCCCTTTGTTTCACTACACCATCGGATGGTCTCAACTCCCTTCCTATGGATGGAGAGACGGAACCTGAAAACATGGATATGCTCAATTGGGTGGATTCTGTCTTCAATAGTCTAAATGAAGAGGAACGCCTGGGACAGCTTTTTATGATTGCTGCCTATTCCAACAAAGATCAAAATCATGTCAACGAGATTACCAACCTCATCGAAAAGGAAAATTTGGGTGGTTTGATATTTTTTCAAGGTGGGCCTATTCGGCAGGCCAGACTTACAAATTACTACCAGTCTAAGGCTAAAACCCCATTGTTTTTGGCTATGGATGCAGAATGGGGATTGGGAATGCGTTTTGATTCCATACCGGATTTCCCAAAGGCCATGACTCTTGGAGCCATCCCTGATACTCAGCTTATCTATGAAATGGGTCAGGAGATGGCCCGACAGTTCAAGGAACTGGGTATGCATATCAATTTTGCCCCAGTAGTAGATGTCAATTCCAATCCTGACAATCCCGTCATTGGATACCGCTCTTTCGGAGAAAACCCTCAGGCCGTAGCTGCCCGGTCAGTGGCTTACATGAAAGGGCTTCAAGACCATGGGGTTATTGCAAATGCAAAGCATTTTCCAGGTCATGGAGACACTGAGTCAGATAGTCACTACTCTCTTCCTCTGATTCGTCATCCAGAACAGCGAATCTGGGAAGTAGATCTTTACCCCTATCAGCAACTTTTCAAAGAAAACCTGAAATCCGTCATGGTGGCCCATCTCAATATTCCAAGTTTGGAAGATGCAGGCAATAAGCCCACCAGCCTAAGCAAAAAAGTGGTGACCGATTTGCTTCAAAAGCAAATGAATTTCAAAGGTTTGATTTTCACAGATGCATTGAATATGCA
>JABXHZ010000267.1 GCA_013373335.1 Cyclobacteriaceae bacterium
CACTTGGGGGTTGAAGGCTAAAATGGTCATGTAAAATTCCCGCCAAATCAGTTCATTTAAATATGTAGCATTCAGCTTTCCTGCTAGCTTGGCTAATTTTCGGATGGATATGGTTCCAAATCTTAAATGAATCCCCAACCGGCTAGTTCCCTTCTTTGCTGGAAAATTTCGGGTTTGATCGTAGTGTTTGATAATGTCTTCATCCGTTTCCATAGGTGGGATTTCAATACTTGATTTTTCAAAACCTATTTCCTGAAGAGTCGGAAGAGGAAGTGGATTTGTTGAATAGAGATTTTTCCATTGAAAATTAGTAAGTGGCTCGATGTTTTGCTCTTTGAATTTTTCCAACCAAACCTTACTAAATGGAGTGAAGACTTTATAAAACTCACCCGATCCATTTAAAACTTCTCCGGGTTCGAAGATCATTTGATCCTTAAAAGTAAAAAACTCAACCTCATGGCTTTTGAGTAAGTCGGAGATAGCTTGATCCCGCTCTTTTGCATAGGGTTCGTAATCCCGGTTGGTATAAACCGCCTGAATGGAATATTCTTCCAAGAGGGATTGATAAATTTCTATGGGCCTTCCTTTACGGACAAGCAGAGAACTGCCTTTTTGCTCGAGTTGGGATTTTAATTTACTGATTTGATGATGAATAAATCCTACTCGGGCATCGTCTTTATCTTCTAGTTTTTCTAAAATATTTTCATCAAAAATGAAGATCGGGAGTACGTTTTTTTCTTGTTGCAGGGCATAGTATAGCCCGGTATTGTCATCAAGCCTTAAGTCTCTTCTAAACCAGAATAGGGTGATTTTTTCCATCTATAGTTTTTTAAGAAGAAAGCGAAATTTCCCGGAATTGTTTCGACTATCGTTTGGGAATCGGACGATATTGAATAGGTAGATTGTAGGTTGAATCCAGTTTGTTTTCCACTGGTGTTAAATCAATTTGTTGCCAATCCTGCCCGTCATTATACCGCAAGAAATAATCGGAGTCTTCCACCAGGCTAGATTGGTTTTTCTTCCGTCTGGTTATTTTTTGGAAGAGTTCGGATAATGAATTAAAGGATATATTTTGAGAAATTGCTACTCCATAGGTAGCGACATTCCTGGAAAGTGAAAGGGAGGTGAATGTATTGAAATTGTTTCGGTTGAATATTCTCACCCGGTAAACCCCGTCTTCAGTCAATAGATATTCAGCTTGCCAATCGCCAATAATGGCTGCCGCGCCAGCTTGTCCGGTATTGTCTGTAAACCCTCCGTCCCTCGAAACCCGAAGTCTCCCATCCAAGAAAGTATATGCCACGCTCAATTGGAATGTTTCTAGTGCATTTTGGTCTAATGTGGCCAAATCAACACTGATTTCCAGGTTTTTGTCTACTTGTCCCAAGAAGGAATTAAGTTGAGCAGAGAGTAATTGACCAAGACTGTTTGAAAGAGAATTCACCCCTGCAAATTGGCCTTCCGGCGAGAATGAGCGCGTCATGATAACGGAGAACACCTGTCGGTTCATTTCCTGCTCATCATTTGCAACCCTAGATTGGAAGGAAGAAATGGCAGTTTGCAAATCTCCTGTGTTTGGGAATTGTGAAAAATCAAACCCGAATTCAATGTCAGGGGAAAGTAACTCCCCATCAAGATTCATAATGACACTTACAGGATACCTGCGATTAGCTACAGTATTTTCTTGACTGGATGTATTACTTGTTGCCAAAAGAGGTTGAATCGAAACCGATTCTTCATATCTCGCTGTGAGATCCATAATTCCCTGGTAGGGATCTCCGTACCATGAGATTCTACCTCCCGGATCCACCGAGAATTCTTTTTTGACCACATTGTAAAGAGAGAAATTGTAAGTTGCTTCGGTAACTTCATAAGTTCCATTCAAAGAGAAGTTCCCTTGCGTATCAATATTCATCGTTAGTACACCTCTCCCTCTTCCTGAAATTTTTTCTTGGGTTCGGGGATCAATTACAATTTCAGCATAAGCGTCTGGTGTAACATCCAAAACGAAATTCATTTGTACGTTTTGAATATCCAGTCGGTTGATTTCATCACTCAAGCCTTGTACAGACACCGTATCATAGATATTAATGAAATGGATGTAATCTTCACTGACTTGCTCATCACTACTGGACAGCGGGATAAAAATCCGGGTATCCGGCTGACTTGTTGCGCGGGCATCAATTACCAAATTACTGGTTGTGCCAGTAATGTCTAATCCACCTGTGACATAAACATTTCCATAAAAGACTTCATTGTCCTTTGCACTAGTGTTCATCACTTGGAAGTTGTTCAAGTTCGCATGGATATCTAGTAAAATATCTCGAATACCTTGATAAGTAAGCCCTCCATTCAGGTTTGCAGTATTCCCTCGCACATCTTTGGCTACCAAGCGGTCAAAGCGGATCTCACCTGGAGTAAATAAAATACTGCCGTCTAATTGATAAAGTGTATTTAGGAAATTGACGCGAACCTTTCCTTGATTGATTTTCCCTTCTCCTTGAAGAATTGGTTTGATTGGATCTCCCTGGAGTTGAATGTTTCCGGAGATACTGCCACCCATATCAGAAAGGTAATTTGAAAGGAAGGGTTCGAAGATTGCCAATTCAGCATCCTCTAATTCTCCTTTCAAATCAAAGTCTAAATTGCTCAATCCTAAGGTGCCCGAAAGATCTATTGTTTTTTTGCCTTTAAGAACGTTTTCAATTTTCAAATCCAAGGCATTATCATCCAGATTTGCCTGAGTAATCAGATCTCCTACTGGGATTTCATTGATTGCCAAGCCATTAATTGTGATTTGAGAATTTAAAATTAATTGGTCATCATTCCCGAAATAGGCTGTGACTAATCCGTTGATGGCTCCTTCATACTCCTGGGGTGCAAAGGTGTTCAGGATATTTGCATTGACATCTTTCAATGAAAGTGTCCATTTCTTTTCTACGGACTTACCTAAGATTCCTTCCGCTTTAATTTCTTGATTTCCTGAATACAAGCGCAAATTTTCAAATGCCACAGCGTTTGGCAGGATACGGATCTGATTATTTGGATCGAATTCCCAGTTGTTGCTTAAAACCTCCAATTGGGATTTAAGCATTTGGATTTTGGTTTCCTCAGATGAAAATTGAGCTACCGCATTGATTCTCGCATGGCTTTGGGTGGAATCCTGATCCAAAGCGAAATTCAGATCCAATGCTTCGTTATTCCAAATTGCCTCAAATCCCAAATTGCTGAAATCCAGTTTTCCTCCTAGATTTTGCTGCTTGGAGAATACATAAAATGAGGCAAGAATCTCCGGCCCATTGATGAATTTCGAAGTATTGAAATCAATATTGACATCCCGGGCTTCATTTCCTTGGAATCGAATGGTATCAATGCTGGTAAAGAAGTTGAAAATGGTGTTCTCCTCAGTTTGATAAAAAGCTCCCTCTATGAGTGTGTTTTTTGAAACATACAGTTCTGGCTGAACGAGTTTTAAGATCGGGTTGATATCAATGAAGCGAACATTCAAATCCAGATTGTATGGCAAATTAAAGTTTTGATCTAGATTGGCGATGGGAGGTTCTTCCTGCGTCAGAATGGCTAAATATTGATCGAGCAAAAGAGGTAAATCTTTACTCATCTGATTGAGATTAAATTGACCTGAAGCACCTGCTACTATGTAATCAGAATTGAGTGACATGGTTCGCGTTCCTCCTGCAAAAAGTGATTGGAAGCTAAAATCACCCAAATCCAAAACCCGATCTTCATATCCCAGCATGATGTCCTTGTATCGCATTATTCCGGTCAGCTTATCGATCTCAATTCCTCGGGTATCCATTTCCAGATATCCATGGACGAATGCTGAGGTGTCCATTAAATTTAAAGCTTGGAGATTTGCGGAATCAAGTTGAAGGCGAATATTGATTGATTCAAAACTTTCCTTCAAATTGATAGAGCCCGATCCATTTAAAGCCAGATTAGGATCTTGGATGGAAAGATTTCCTTCGAACAACTCCAAACCATACTTGGCATCTGTCTGAATATTTTTGTAATCATAGCCTAATAAACCCAGTTCAGATATGGATGCATTCAGGTCTAAAAGAAGGTTTTCAGCATTGCTTCCTTGCAAATCAACATTTCCGCTCAAGGATACTTTTTGTAGTAGATCGGGCCTATCAGTAAGGACTCCAAGGTCCAGGTTATCGATTTCTACTTTGGATACGATTGAATTACTCTCTCCTTTTTTATCATAGTTTACACGACCTGTCAAACTTCCTATAGAAGTTTTGAAATCGCCATTGGTGGTGAAGCGATTGAGCAAGCCAGCGAAGTCTGCATTGAGGCGAATGGTACCTAATTTATTTACTTGTTTTGCTAAATCTGCTCCTAGGTAGGGGCTCAGATCACGGGTTTGGATCGTGGAGTTTTTAAGGGAAAGATTAATGTAGGTTTCAGAAATTTCAGGAAGTCCATCCAAATAAAATGCTCCGAATATTTCCGTTTTTTGTCCGATTCGAAGTAAAAATTCATCTGATTTAATGTCGGAAATAGAACCAATCACTTCACCACTTAAAATGATTTGATCTTCAATATTTGGAAGTGAAGGAGCAAAAAAATTCAAATCTCCCAGTCCTAAAATAGTTTCTTCCATCCTCGCTGTGATCTTCACATCTGTGACAAAATTGGAGAGGGAAGTAGGGGATTCGTATTCAAATTTCAGAAAATTTTGGATATGGCTTTCATTACTGACCAATCGCAATTGGTCGAATTCCATGTAGGTGGGTGCAAAGGTGAAATTGGTTTTGAATTCTTTGATCTCCAATCCGGATGCAAGTTCCTTCCCAGAAAGATGACCCACATCCAATTCAACTCTACCTCCCTGGGTCAAAAAATTTGATGCGGAAAGTTGAACAGAAGAAAACCGCATTCGGTTGTAGTCCAAACCTTCGGTAATGGGCTCAGAATTGGAATTAATTAGGGCGAATTCTGAATTTCGGAAATCAATGTTGGTAATCGAAAATTTTCCTCCGCCCGAGCTTTGTCCAGAACCAAAAGCCTCGCTCAACTCATTTACCCATTGGTTAATATTCATAATAGAATCACCCTTATGGGTAATAAGCTGAACTTTCGCTTGCTCTATCCGAACCTGATCGATGGTAGGATTTCCTTTTGCAAGAAGAGAACTGAGTTCAAAGTCTACAAAAGCTTCTTTTGCACCGATCATCAAGCTATCATGGGTATCCCGGATTTCAAGATTTTGAATGGTCAATGCATCCCACCAAGTAATCTGAATTTGATCGATAGAGGCTGTGAAATTGGTTCGGTTATTTAGGTAACTGGTTACCCGATCCACAAGCCAATTTTGAACCGGCGTGAATTGGACAAGCGTTCCTATAAGTAGAATTAAGACCAAAAAGTAAAACACTACCCAAATCAGCACACGGAAGGTCTTGTGTAAAAAATCCGTAACTTTCGCCTTCTTTTCCAATGGGTACTAAAGATATTTATATTCTGGCTATAGAGTCCTCGTGTGACGAAACTTCTGCCTCTGTCATCTATAATGGCAAAGTACTTAATAATATTGTCGCTACACAATCTGTCCACGAAAAATATGGGGGTGTAGTTCCCGAATTAGCCTCAAGGGCACATCAGGAAAATATTGTCCCAGTAGTATCAGAAGCCCTTGATTCGGCAGGTATTTCCAAAAGTCAGCTGTCTGCAATAGCCTTTACTCGGGGTCCTGGATTGATGGGGGCTTTGTTAGTTGGAGTCAGCTTTGCAAAGGCTCTTGCGCAGGCTCTTTGTATCCCTTTAATCGAGGTGAATCACATGCAAGCTCATGTCCTAGCTCATTTTATTGAAGACCCCAAGCCTTCTTTTCCCTTTTTGTGCCTAACTGTCAGTGGGGGGCATACCCAATTAGTTTTGGTAAAGGATCATTTGGAAATGGAGGTAATTGGGGAAACAAGAGATGATGCTGTTGGAGAAGCTTTTGATAAAACTGCTAAATTATTGGGATTACCCTATCCTGGAGGTCCTTTGATCGATCGATACGCGAGGGAGGGAAACCCCAAAGCTTTTGCTTTTCCAATTACACGAATGCCTGGGCTGGATTTTTCTTTTAGTGGAATAAAAACTGCCGTTCTTTATTTTCTTCAGGATAAAATGAAAGAGAATCCGAATTTTATCCAAGAAAATTTACCCGACCTTTGTGCCAGTATTCAATACACCTTGATTGAGATGTTGCGAATTAAATTGGAAGAGGCTTCGAAAAAATTGCAAATCAAAGAAATTGCAATTGCGGGAGGGGTTTCGGCTAATTCAGGTCTCCGGTCTACGCTCACTCAGGTGGCAGCGAGAAAAAAGTGGAACCTTTACATTCCGAAATTTGAATACTGTACAGATAATGCTGGTATGATTGCCATTGCTGCGCACTTCAAATATTTAAAAGGAGAATTTTCCTCCTTGGATATTACCCCATTGGCCAAAATGAAAATTTGATATGGCTACAAAAAAGAAATTTGAGAAGATTATCAATATCAAAAATAAGAAAGCCTGTTTTCAATTTGAGTTTTTGGAAACGTATGTGGCTGGCTTAGTTTTAAAGGGGACTGAAATCAAATCACTTCGGGAAGGGAAAGTATCCTTAACCGAATCCTTCTGTATTTTTTTAGACGGAGAATTGTATGTTCGACAGATGCATATTGCTCCTTATTCCATGGCTGCCAGCTACAATCATGAAGCGGTGAGGGACCGAAAATTACTTTTGAACAAAAAAGAACTGGAAAAACTCCGCACGAAGTCTCAGGAAAAAGGGCTGACTATCATTCCTGTTCGTATATTTATCAATGACCGAGGGCTGGCTAAAATGGAAATTGCCTTGGGTCGTGGAAAGAAAATGCACGACAAACGACAGGATTTGAAGGAAAAAGATGCCAAAAGAGAACTTCAGCGAATGGCCATTAAGTGATGCTTATGGAATTTGTAGACAGACGATTTTGCCTGTTTACAAAAAACCATCCCGTGACTCCGCTTTAATTACCCAACTGCTTTTTGGAGAGTGCTATCAGGTATTGGCGGTTTCGCAGGATCATCAATGGTACCGTATTTTTCATGAGGATAGTAGAATGGGAGGTTGGATATCCTCCAAATCACTCAGGGAAATCCAACAGCAGGATTATTTGAATTTCCTTAGTCAGGATTTTCAGGTGGTGACGAGTCCAATTGCAGCTATTGAATACCAAGGAACCAATTTGTATTTACTTCCAGGTAGCCGCCTGCATTTTTCTGAATTGGAGTTGTTTAATTGGCAGGATACAATTGGGTTTACAGGGACGAGTCGAAGCCATGCCCACCGTGCTGATCGGGAAGAA
>JABXHZ010000359.1 GCA_013373335.1 Cyclobacteriaceae bacterium
CCTTTTCGAGATTTGGAAGACTTTGGGATTTTGGGACAGGAGTTGAATTGGTACTATCGGGATCTCGCTAGGGCCAAGGCTTTTTATTCCCAAAAATTAGGGTTAAAACTTGTGACAGAGACCGAAGCTTCCGTGACTTTTGAAATAGCTGGGGATTCTCGATTGGTCCTTCATGATTTATCTAAATCCTCCTATGATGGGAGCGAACCCAAATCGGTAGCCTTGGCTCTTTTGACAACCGATTTGGATACTTGGTATGCGCATTTACAGGCTGAAAATATCCCCATTAAATACACGCTGAAAAAGAATCCCACAGGTCCGCATGATGGATTTGTAGCAGTGGATCCTGAGGGCTATTTGTTGGAGTTCGAAACCTTTCATCAGCATCCTGAGAATGAACGATTGATCCCTGAATTAGAAAAACTAAGCCCACAAAAGACCAGTTTAGGAGCGGATTTTTCTTTCTTAGGAAGCATAACTTGGCTGTATTATGAGGATATGTTACCTGCTCAGCAATTCATGGAGGAGAATTTGGGACTTGTGCTAAGTGCAGATCAAGGTTGGGCAAAGATTTATCGCCTTTCTTCCAATTCTTACATCGGATTGGTAGACGGACTGAGGGGGATGAATTCCTTTACTGAGAAAAAAATGGTGGATTTGAAGATTGTATTGCAAGATCCTCAAGGTTGGGAGAGATACATCCAATCAACATCTACTGACTCAACTCGTGTTTCCGGAAGTTTTAAGGATTCTGGCCTTTATACCTTTTATTTCAATTAAGCTTACACTATGAAAAAATTCATTTTCACGCTTTCCTTCAGCCTTTTTTTTAGTTTGGCTTGGGCTACTGAATTAGCCAATATGATTCAAACATATCAGGCGGATCGTGGAGCGCTCAGTCGTTTGTATACAAATATGCTTTCGGAGGAATATTTCGATCGCATGGAGGCTTTTAACAAAGAATATCTCCAAACCTTGGAAAGCTTTAATTATGATTCTTTTTCTGAAGATGGGAAAATTGATTATGTCCTTTTTCGGAATTATCTGGAAAAAGAACTGGCTGAGCTGGATTTGGAGCGTAGAGCCTTTGATGAAATTAAATCCGTGGTCGCATTTGGAGCTCCTTTGCAAGAATTCGTAGTTGCCCGTAGAAGAGCAAAACAGCTCCAATCTCAAGATTTGGCGGATACTTGGAACCAAGTTGCAAAAGCAGTGGATGCTCAATTGGCGTCACTTTCGTCCACGCCTAAATACAATTCCTGGCAGAAAGCAGATTTGGCAGCTTCTGCAGTGGAAAGCCTTCAGCGAACAGTCAAAGAGGCCTATGATTTCTACTTCGATTACGATCCGGAATTTACCTGGTGGATGCCTGAACCCTGGAAGAAATTAAATGCGAGTCTTGGCGCTTATGCCAAAGCTTTGCGGGAACATTATACCAATTCTGTCAAGGATGATGGGAGCGGCATCATTGGAAAGCCTATTGGAAGAGAAGCGCTCCTAAACCAACTAGCTTTTGAAATGATCGCTTATTCTCCTGAGGAATTGATCGCAGAAGCCGAGCGGCAGTTCGAATGGTGTGAAAAGGAAATGCTCAAGGCCTCCAACGAGTTAGGATTTGGAAATGACTGGAAAGCTGCTTTGGAGATGGTTAAGGAAACCTATTTGCCTGCTGGAGCTTGGCCTGAAGAGGTAGTTCGATTGGGTGAGGAAGCTATTGGAATCATGGAACAAAATGACTGGATTACCGTGCCGGAACTGGCTAAAGAAACTTGGAGAACCAGCATGATTTCAGCAGAAAGACAGCGTGTGAGTCCGTTCTTTTTGGGAGGGGAGGTGATTCAGATTTCTTATCCTACTTCCGAGATGAGCCATGAAGAAAAAATGATGTCCATGCGGGGTAATAATCCTCATTTTTCCCGCGCAACAGTGCAGCATGAGTTGATACCCGGGCATCATTTGCAGCAATTTATGAATCAGCGTTATATGACCCATAGACGCTTGTTCCGAACCCCCTTTTGGACTGAAGGATGGGCCTTGTATTGGGAGTTTGTATTGTGGGATCGGGATTTTCCAAGAGATGCCAAGGATAAGGTAGGGATGCTTTTTTGGAGAATGCACCGCTGTGCACGGATTATTTTTTCCTTGAATTATCATTTGGGAAAAATGACTCCACAGGAATGTATTGACCTTTTGGTTGAAAGAGTTGGTCACGAATACGCTAATGCTGAAGCGGAAGTACGTCGTTCCTTTGAAGGTCGTTATGGACCCTTGTACCAGATTGCTTATATGATTGGTGCCTTGGAGTTTTATTCCTTGCGTCAGGAAATGGTGGATTCAGGAAAGATGGATGAAAAAGTCTTTCATGATTTGATTATGCAGCAAAATACCATGCCGGTGGAGGTTTTGAGAGCGAAAGTTACCGGTCAGCCGCTCGATAAAAATCACAGGGCAAGCTGGCGATTTTTGGATGAAAATTAGGGTCGAAGTAGATTCAAATTTGAAAAAAGCATGCAGCTGAATTCAGCTGCATGCTTTTTATTATACCGTTCGATTTTGAATAAAAACAGTTTGCTAAAGGAAATTGATCCTAATTTCCGACCAAAAAATACAATCCTGCAGCTAGAGCAGCTCCGGCAATTGGTCCGAAAATGGGTACCCAAGCATAGGACCAATCTGAACTTCCTTTTCCGCTAATAGGTAAAAGCTGATGGACAATTCTTGGGCCTAAATCCCGGGCTGGGTTGATGGCATAGCCCGTTGTTCCTCCCAAAGCCATACCGATGACCCATACCAAGAATGCCACCGGTAAAGCCCCTACAGAGCCTAAGCCAATTGGGGTTTGGTTTGCATCTTCGATTTTCGCACCTGTGATATAAAGTATCACAAATATCAATACGAAGGTTCCAATAACTTCAGAAAGGAAATTGTTTTTCAAATTTCTGATAGC
>JABXHZ010000107.1 GCA_013373335.1 Cyclobacteriaceae bacterium
CCGAATGCTTTTACCCTCCTCCTTTTTATTTTCGGATGCTTGGAAAACCTGACGAATCGACAGGCAGCCCCAAGCTAAATAAGGCGATAGCCGACTGCATCCCGTCCGGCTTAATTCAGGTTTGCTAATGTGCCAATTATAGTTCTTTACCCGATCATCCAAAAAACTTTTAAGATAACGCCATCCCATTCTCTCCCCACCTTTTTGCATATCCTTTACAGGGGTCTTCCAAGATTCCGGTATGGGTTTTTGATGGAATTTGGAATGAAATTCTTTTGACAAGGAAATAAGTTGAATCTTGTTCAAAGAAATTTCTTGAATGGGTGTTTTTGCATAAGCGAACCAATTCTCTCTCCACCCCTTTCTATTTTTTCTACCCCGCTGAACTCCCTGTTGCGAAAATTCAAACCAATCAATATTCCGTTCTTTTAAAAATTTGGAGACTCGTTTATCCCGTTCAAAGGTGATTCCTATTCCTGTTTCCAAATGAGAATAAACAGCCTGAACCTGGAAATCCTGAGTTATTTTCTCAAAAACATCCAGGGCTTCAGCATGAAAGATCTCAATAGAAGCCTGAAATGATTGTAACTGCAAAGTCAAATCCTGTAAGCTCTCCCAAACAAAGCGCCAATGCCTATCATCGCTTTGAGGAGCTGAGATTAGTGAAGGCTCAAAAATATAAAGTATCAAGACAGGATAACCTGCATGAATGGCATGCCACAAAGGTGGATGATCATGCAGGCGCAGGTCTCTTTTCAGCCAAACGATAGAAATTTTTTGCACGGACATAAAACCACACGGCAGAAAGATGGTTTTCAATTCATGAAGAAAATGGCAGTGATTCCTGAAGAAGATATTGATAGGATTATAGAAATGGCTTGGGAAGACCGAACACCCTTTGAAGCCATCGAAAATCAATTCGGATTAAATGAATCTGAGGTGATTTCCCTAATGAGAAAAAGCATGAAAGCGAGTAGCTTTCGAATGTGGAGAGCGCGTGTTCAAGGAAGGACAACCAAACATGCTAAAAAATCAAACGGGATTTCTTCCCGCTTCAAGTGCAATCGACAACGGTCGATCAGTGACAATAAAATTTCAAAACGATAAAAAAAGCGGGCTTTTAAACCCGCTTTTGACTTTATACTACTTCAAATGGCCAGCTCATTATTCCTCGAGCCATGTTTTTACAATTAGTAAACCCCATATCAGCCATAATTTCGCAAGCTTGACCACTGCGGTTCCCACTTCTGCAATAAACCAAATAGGTTTTGTCTTTGGGAAGGTTTTTTATTTGGTCGACGAAATTTCGGGACATGATATCAATGTTTCTAGCTCCCCGAAGTTTACCTGAAGCAAATTCAGCGGGGGTTCTAACATCTATAATTACAGTGTCTTTCTGAAGCATCTGGTCGTGGAATTCTCCCACAGAGATGTCTTCATAATTTTTAGGTTTTGATTTAAAGAAGTCAAACATGGTTGTAAATTTCAATTTTATATTCTAACACAAAATTACCCTAGTTTAGTAAGCCTTTGCAGTAATTAAAATCACATAATCAGGCTTTTGCTATTTTTTTGCGAAGGGTAATGATGCTTAATCGAACTAGAAGTACCCAAGGGAACCCGTGAAAGATCAAGTCTCCCCAATCAATCAGCTTCATTCCAACGGCTCCACCCAATACCCAACGAACCTTTCCAAAGAAATGAGGTTCAGGGAAAAATGGTGCCAAACCCAAGGTCATGGTCAGAATGAGAACCGTTCCCCAATTGTTTAGCGGGTTTGTTTGTTTTATTTCTTCTTTCGCAGCCATGGATAGGTGATTTGAGACCAAAAGGTCTTAGGAAACTCTTCAACTTTTTCGAAGCCAAGGGGTTCATCCCTGCCTTCATTTGGGATGTATGCTGTCCCAAACAAATAATCCCACAAACTCAGGGAAATCCCGAAATTGACACCATGGCTTCCTTCTGGAAGATGTTTGGCATGGTGCCATAAATGCATGATGGGGTTATTCAAAATGTATTTAAATGGGCCATACGAAATTCGAACATTGGCGTGATTGAGATGACCAATAGCGATGGTGAAAATATGCAGGATAAAGAAGTCATCAAGACCAAAACCAATCATTGCCAGCGGTATGTATTGGATCGACTTGTATACGATTGTCTCCATCCAATGATAGCGAAGATGAGCTGCAAAGCCCATTTGCTCTACCGAATGATGCACTTTATGGAATTCCCAAAGCCAAGGTACATGATGTAACAATCTGTGCGTATTCCATTGGATAAAGTCAGCCACCAAAAACATCAGTAGAAATTGAGCCCAGGTAGGCCATGTCGCCACTTCAATGGCTACTAGGTTGGTTACTCCAAAAAGCCCTAGGAAGTCATTGAAAGCTTCCACCACCACATTACTCAATGAATTGTAAACAATGAGTGAGAAGAGGAAGAAGTTGAAAAACATGTAAAAGGCATCCAGCCAAAAATCCTTTCGGAAAATTGGCTGGTTTTTTCGCCAGGGGAATACTATTTCGAGTAGCCAGACCACAAGTGAAAGGCCGACTAACCAATAGAAGTAATTATGCCAAGATGGATATAGAATTTCACTTTTTAAATAATTCCAATATCCGTAATAGCCGTCAAGAAAAATTTTGAAATACTTTTCCAACATCCTTATTTATAAACTGAGTAATTCTTTCCCAATGATATAAACCCCCATTACCAAGACAAACCATCCGAAGCCTTTTTTCAAAGCTTTGTCGTTTATCTTTTTGGAAAGGGTGCTACCAATAAAGATACCGACTACTGATAGTCCGGTAAATATCAACAGCATTTGCCAATCAATGGTTTGATTACCCAGATCTCCCAAGAATCCAATTAAGGATTTGGCAGCAATAATCAATAAGGAAGTTCCTACAGCTAGTTTCATCGGAAGACGAGCCAATATAACGAGAGCCGGAATAATTAAGAATCCTCCTCCTGCACCGACAATACCCGTAATTACTCCGACTACGGAGCCTTCCAAGGCAATCATAGGAATGTTAAATTTCACTTCGCTTTCTTTCTCTTCTTCCGCTCCTTTTTTCTTTCCCTTAATCATGGAATAGGACGCTGCGAGCATTATGATCGCGAAAAAGACCATAATCCCAACATTCTTGGAAATTTCCATTTCCCCTACTGAAAACAATGGGTCAGGTAACCAAGGCACGAGAAATTTTCGAGTTAAGAATACAGCAATAAAGGAAGGAATGGCAAAAACAATGGCTGTTTTATAATCCACCAAACCTTGTCGCATGTAGTTGCCTGACCCCACTAAAGAGGTTGTACCGACAACGAATAGAGAATAAGCCGTTGCTAATACTGGGTCGATATGAAGAATATAAACCAATACGGGAACGGTCAGAATCGACCCTCCTCCTCCAATAAGTCCGAGACTTACTCCAATAAGAATCGCGGCTAAATATCCTAAAACAATAATAATGTCCATAGATTTCGAGTTTTCAATTTAAGAACAAAAGTAAGCCTAGCCTTTGGGGGGTAGCAGTAACAAAAGTTACATTACCTGTCCTCTACTAATTCTCGATTTCTCTTGCTAAATCAATTTGATGTGTGAATTTGAATTCTTAACACTTCGCAATGAAATTCAACATTGGAGTTGAAATAGAAATATGAGATTGGTAATTTCTGAAATTATAAAAAATCAAGGCTTAGGCAATATCTTCTTTACAGTTGATTTTTCTCATGTTTATCCAAGGCTTTGATGATTATATTGAAAAAAATTAAACGAAATGAAGGTTCTTATTCCATTAGATTTTTCCGATAACTCCAAAAAGGCACTAGAATTTGCCTTAGGATTATTTCAGGATCAAAAAACCACCTTTATACTCTGTCATGTGGTTGAAATGGTCTATGATTTTGCATCCCAGGCAGCAATAGCCATAGAAGGCTTACATGCTGATGCCAAAAAACACCTGGATAGACTTATTCTCGAATATGATTCTCCAGTGGCAAAATTTGAGGCAGAAATTCTCGAAGGGACTCCATCTATTCAGCTCACGAAATTAGCAGAGCAAAAGAATGCTGACCTCATAATAATGGGCACACATGGAATCACTGGGCTACAAAAAGTTTTGATCGGGTCTACAGCAGTCAGCGTTTTAAAAGAATCATCTGTTCCTGTTCTTTTGGTTCCGGTAGAAGCTGACACATCAGATATCAGAAAAATCAGCCTGGCCTTGGAACTTGCAGATCACGAAGAAGCCTTGATCGAAAAAGTCGTAAAATGGTCAAAAGCTTGGGAAATGAAACTACAAGTCATACACATTCATAAGGAAAAGACCTTTATAGAGAAATTGGCCCTAATTGGATTAGAAAAACACTTGAAAAACCGCTTGGGATATAACCC
>JABXHZ010000118.1 GCA_013373335.1 Cyclobacteriaceae bacterium
CTTTTCCAACCCGGCTGTTCCAAAAATTTTAAGCCAATGCAGCAAAACCTCCGTATCAGAACGGGTAAAAAATTCAACCCCCATTTTTAGGAGAAGATTCCGGAGATCCTGATAGTTATATATTTCTCCATTCCAAATAATGAAGTGGTTGCCATCGGGAGACCAAAAGGGCTGATCCGCCTCTGGTCCTGGATGAATAATTTTAAGGCGATTTACGCCAATCCAGATTCCAGGCCAGGGACTTAACTTGGCTTCTTGGTCAGGGCCACGATGTTTAGCGCTGTCCATTAGGACGCTCAAAGCCTCTTCATTTGCTCCTTTTCCCCAAACAACGTGGATTCCACACATTAGCTTTTGGGGTTTTTGACTGGTTTCAAACCATGCTGCTTTTCATAGTATCGGCAGAAAAAAGTAATCGGACATTCTTCACATTTTGGCTTACGGGCCAAGCAGGTATATCTCCCATGAAGAATTAGCCAATGATGCGCCTGATGGATATATTCTTTAGGAATATGCTTTACCAATTGCTTTTCTACTTCAAGAGGAGTTTTGGCAGACATCGGAACAAGCCCCAAACGCTTTGAAACTCGAAATACATGGGTGTCTACTGCCATATTGGGTTGTTGCCAAACTACAGAAGTAATGACATTAGCCGTTTTTCGACCCACACCAGGAAGTTTGACTAATTCTGCCACCGTATTAGGAACCTCCGAATTGAAATCCTCCACCAACATTTTACCTAAGCCCAATAGGTGCTTCGTTTTATTGTTGGGATAAGAGACTGTTTTGATATAAGGAAAAAGCTCATCAAAATTAGAGGCAGCCAAATGCTCGGGAGTGGGAAAGTCCCGAAACAAGGCGGGGGTTACCATATTGATTCGCTTGTCGGTACATTGCGCGGAAAGGACCACTGCAACCAGTAGCTGAAAAGGATTCTCATACTCAAGCTCCGTCTCAGCTACGGGCATATGATGTGAAAAGTAATCAATAAAGGCCTGATAGCGCTCTTTTTTAAGCATGAATTTTAAACTTGGATTGGGGGATTAAGATAATTAATATTAGAGTATTCAACGGATGAAAATTGAAAAATTAGTCCCTTATTAAACTGGCCCATTCATGAAAAACATTCTGACCGCATGTTGTTTTTTTCTAGCATTTATAAGCTTTCAAAATCTTCAATCCCAAACTAGGGCCCGGGAGTTAGGTGTTCCCTTTGGAGTTTTGCCAACTGGAAATTTAAATGCTATCACCGATGTGAAAGGGGTAAAAGTAGGTCATTTGACCAAGATAAATGGTGATTCAATCAGAACCGGGGTAACCGCTATTTTAGCCCATGGCGGCAATATTTTTCAGGAAAAAGTTCCAGCGGCAATTTATGTTGGGAATGGCTTTGGTAAACTTGCGGGTATCACGCAAGTGCAGGAACTGGGGCTCCTAGAAAGTCCCATTATCCTTACCAATACCTTATCTGTAGCGGCAGGAATAGAAGGGGCTGTTCGCTATACCCTTTCCCATCCCGGAAATGAATCTGTCCAATCAGTCAATGCTGTGGTAGGAGAAACCAATGATGGCTTCCTCAACGATATACGTGGCATGCATATTTCATCCGAAGAGGTTATCGCGACGATAAATGCAGCCCAAGAAGGCCCTGTACAGGAGGGTAATGTCGGCGCTGGAACGGGAACTATCGCTTTTGGATGGAAGGGAGGAATTGGCACGGCTTCCAGAAAACTTCCAGAATCCTTAGGAGGATATACCATAGGGGTTTTAGTCCAAAGCAATTTTGGGGGAAACCTCCAAATCGGAGGGATTCCTGTTGGGGAAAAATTAGAGAAATACCCCTTTCGAAATGCCATTGAAAAAGCAGATGGAAGTTGCATGATTGTCGTTGCAACCGATGCTCCAATACTTTCAAGAAACTTGGAACGGATAGCCAAACGGGCCATGATGGGATTAGCAAAGACGGGAGGGATTGCTTCGAATGGTTCGGGTGATTATGTCATCGCTTTTTCAACAGCAGAAAACCTACGATCCGCGTATTCTGCAGAAACGGGAAAATTAGAACAAGCGGAATTACTTCGAAATGATGATATGAGCTCACTTTTCATGGCTGTAATTGAAGCAACTGAAGAGGCCATCATCAATTCTCTTTTTGCTGCCGAAACAATGAAAGGAAAGCAAGGACGAGTCATTGAAGCCTTGCCGAAAGAGCAGGTAATAAATTGGATAAAGGGAAAATAAAACTCAACTAAAAAAGGACTCCGAAAATGATTTCAGAGTCCTTTTTTAAATCAAAATTCAGCAATTAGAAAGGATACTTCCCTTGGTCAATCATGTAATCTGCAATTTGTCTACGAAGTTCTTTCGTATTAATCAGATCCATTTTGGTATAGCGCTTCAATCCCATCAACATTACCTTTTGCTCATCGCCTTTGGTAAAAGATGCGATGGCTTCTTTTGCAGCGGCATTGATTTTATCAACAGCTTCAAAAAGGTAAACCTGTGACATGGCGATCTGATGTTTACATGCTTCTTCTCCCTTAATGCTTACCAGTTTTTCTGTTCGGAGAATCGCTGATTCAGCTGCGTAAATTTCAATCATCACATCAGCCAAATTCATCATCACTTCCTGCTCATCTTCAATTCGGTCTTGTAGGGCCATAGCAGCTTTACCTCCAACCATCAAAAACACCTTTTTCAACTTTTTCAAAACGTCTTTTTCAGCAGCAAAGAGTTCGGAGGTGTCCACCGTTTCGAAGGATGGAACCGCTGTAAGCTCATTTGCAACGGCCATCGCAGGCTCAAATAAATTAATTTCACCTTTCATGGCTCTTTTTAGCAACATGCCAACCATCAACATCCGGTTAATTTCATTGGTGCCTTCATAGATCCTGGCAATTCGTGCATCTCGATAGGCTCGCTCCATCGGTGCCTCAGCAGAATAACCCATTCCACCATAAACCTGAACGCCCTGATCAACCACAAAATCCAGAACTTCCGAACCATGAACTTTTGCAATAGCCGCCTCAATCGCAAATTGCTCCAAAGCCTTCAGTTTAGCATCTGCGTCAGACATTCCTTCAGCCGCCAAGGCATTCATGCGGTCTTCAATATCCTGGCCTGCACGATAGCAAAGTGATTCCGATACATAAGAGCGAATGGCCATTTCAGCGAGCATTCTTTTTACCGCACCAAAAGAATTGATGCTGACTCCAAATTGCTTTCGTTCGCTGGAATATTTAATCGCATGTGAAGTAACAGTACGAACACCACCTAGAACTCCAGCACCAAGTTTTACCCGTCCAATATTGAGAATATTCACTGCGATCTTAAATCCGTTTTGTCTCTCGGAAAGCATATTTTCCAAAGGAACCGGACAATCATTAAAGAATACCTGACGGGTAGAGGAACCTTTGATACCCATTTTTCGCTCCTCCTCATTCATGGTAATTCCACCAAAAGTTTTCTCAACAATGAATGCGGTAAGATTCTTATCATCCTCAATCTTGGCGAAAACAATGAATAGGTCTGCAAACCCTGCATTGGAAATCCACATCTTCTGACCATTGATGAGGTAATGCTTTCCATCTGGGCTAAGCGTAGCTTTGGTTTTACCACTATTGGCATCTGATCCGGCATCCGGCTCAGTCAAACAGTAGCAGGCTGCCCACTCGCCCGTAGCCAGTTTTGGAAGGTATTTTTGCTTTTGCTCTTCTGTACCGTAATACAATATTGGTAAGGTACCTATTCCTGTGTGGGCTCCATAAGTTGTTGAAAAAGATCCGGCCGCTCCGATAATATCTGCAATCAACATTGAAGTATTGAAGCTCATACCCAAACCTCCATATTCCTCTGGTACAGCTACTCCCAAAAGACCTAATTCTCCGGCTTTTTTAAATATGGAAGGAACCAAATCTGGATTCTTCATACTGTCGATTTCCTCGATGTTCGGAGTAATTTCCGAATCGATGAAATCCTGACAGGCCTGAGCCATCATTTTTTGCTCTTCTGTAAACTGCTCCGGAATAAAAACGTTTTGTGCGTCTGTTTCGCGGATGAGGAACTCTCCTCCTTGGATTGATTTAGATATTGTTGTCATTTTAGAGTTTATCTAATTTTTTTTAATGTATTCAAAAGTCACAAACGGAATTATTTCAGTAATTCAAAAATTCCAGCAACACCTTGACCACCTCCTACGCAAGCGGTGACCATACCATACTTACCATTTCTTCTTCTTAATTCATTGAAGAGCTGTACAGAAAGTTTGGCTCCGGTGCAACCAAGCGGGTGACCCAAAGCCACCGCACCACCATTGACATTCAGAATATCTTCATTGAGATCCAAGGCCTTGATCACCGCCAAAGCTTGAGCAGCAAATGCCTCATTCAATTCAATAAGATCAATATCATTCAAAGAAAGACCCGCTTGTTTTAGGGCCTTGGGAACTGCTTCTTTAGGACCAATTCCCATAATTCGTGGATCGACCCCAGCCACGCTATAGGACATCATTCGAGCTACTGGTTCCAAATTCAGGGATTTCATCAATCGCTCGGACATGACTACGACAAAAGCAGCACCATCGGAAGTTTGGGAAGAGTTACCTGCTGTAACCTGTCCACCATTCTTAAAAGCTGGTTTCAAGTTTGCTAACACTTCCATTGTAGTTCCAGCTCGCGGCCCCTCATCCGTATCCACGACAAATTTTCTTGTTTTCCGCTTTCCTTTTTCATCCAAATAGGTCTCCTCCACTTCTACAGGCACGATTTCGTCTTTGAATTTTCCTGATTGGATCGCGGCCAAAGCACGCTCATGGGACCTCACTGAAAAAGCATCTGCCTCTTCACGTGTAATGTTGTAATCTTTAGCTAATTCTTCAGCAGTCAATCCCATGCTGAGATAATAACTAGGTGTCTGAGAGGCAATCTTCCAGTTGAGGGCCGTCTTATATCCCATCATTGGAAGCAAAGACATTGATTCAGTACCTCCCGCAATAATACAATCAGCCATTCCTGCTTTTATTTTTCCAACAGCAAGTGCTATTGCTTCCAGACCTGAGCCACAATAGCGGTTCATTACGAAACCAGGGTTATCTATTCCTAGAGCAAGAAGTGAAATCATCCTTCCCATTTGCATTCCTTGTTCAGCTTCTGGAATAGCATTTCCTACAATTAGATCGTCCACCATACTGGCTTCCAATCCTGGGGTATTTGCTACCAAATATTTAATGACATCTGCTGC
>JABXHZ010000367.1 GCA_013373335.1 Cyclobacteriaceae bacterium
ACCGCCCAACTTGAGAGAAAACGAAGTATTCCAAATAGGGAGGATATTCCCTAAAGCTAAACCCACTAAAGAAAGCACAATTACCGTATTCAAAAATGATAACTGAACATAAAAGGTAAGTAATGCTAATCCCGCGAAAATTAGGATCACAAAGACTGGACGAACTTTAATCCCTTTTTGGTAGCCCGAATCACTCGAGAGATTTTCTGGGATTCTATCTTGTATACCCAAAAGAAGACTTAGCTTCTCCCCTTTTTTGATGAACTGGAACATCAAGATGGTCCAGATATTCACCAAAATATTATCAAGTACCAAAACCGATAAAAATAGGTTTTCAGGAGTTTCAGCCAATTCTTTAAGAATCAACTGGGAAGTGCTTCCTCCTATCCATCCCCCAACTATGGGCACTAAACCTTTCCAATAGGATTCCTCGATGAATAAGACTTCTGATTGAATTGAAATAGAGCTGAATACTAAAACTAACACTACAGGAAGGGTAGCAATAACTAAGCTCCCCGCTAAGAATAAAATCAAGGGCCGCCATCCAACGATAGCCAATTGTTTAATCGGCAAAGAGGACATGACAGCAAGTAGCGTCATGGGAATGATGGCATTCCTGCTCCAATTGTGTAATTGTACTTGTGACAGGTCCCACTGGAATAGATGGGTGAATGCAGCTGGAATCACATAAGCCAATAAAATTGCCGGAAACCAATTCAAAATCCCTTGAACAATTCTATTATTTACTGAATTGATTTTCAATACAATAAATACTGTAACCAAAACAAGTACAAGAGCTATGATGTCTTGGGAATTCATTCTAAAAGGATTCACTGATTATCCCCAAAACCGTCTGAATTCCTTCAAGGTAATTTCCTATTCGGATATTTTCATTGGGTGCATGGATATTGTTATCAGGATTAGGTACTCGGACTGAGACTGCAGGAATTCCTAGGATATTTATAAAAGGAGCCATGGGCTGGGATCCCCCAGTTTGTCTTGTTTTGATATAGTTATTTCCGAATACTTTCTGCATTCCCTTTTCAAGCCATTTTCCAAAGTCTGAATCCATTTCAGCCCTGAAAGGTTGAGATCCAATTCTATAGGAGAATGAAGCTATTTTGGAATAATCCCTTCGTTCTTCCTGAGAAGGCTCGTCGGTATAAATCAAATGGAATCCTTGGGATTGAATGTGGTTTTTAAGCAATTCAACCTGTCTTTCTCCCGGTGTCTCCTGAACAGTACGCATATCTATTTCAACTATTACTTCCGAAGGAATAATCGTACGTACCTCCTCTCCGACCCAAGCAGCTTGAATTCCCCTGATATTTAAGGAAGGATATTGCAAGGCTTCTTGATAAATCCGTCCAACTTGATCTACTGACGCTAAACCTAAATCAGATAGAATTTCATCGCTTGATTCAGGGACTTGGGCCATAGATTCCAAGTCCTTTTCAGAAAGTTTGACTCCTTCGTAAAATCCGGGAATCAAAACTTTACCGGTTTCATCTTTGAATGATGCGATAAGTCTAGCCGCCTCAAAAACAGGATTAGGAGCAAAATTACCGTATTGACCGCTGTGCAAATCTCGATTGGCTCCAAATATTTTTAAAGAAACAGTTGCGATTCCTCTAGCCCCAAAGGTGAGATTTGGAAGGTTGGAAACATGGCGGGTACCATCCATGATCAGGATTCCATCTGCAGCAACTAACTTTTGATGGGCTGCAACCACCTTTGCGAGTTCTGGAGAAGAAAGCTCTTCCTGAAAATCAAGAATAAACTTAAGGTTTACAGCAGGCTCGATTCCTTCTTTTTTCAAAATCTCCAATGCAGTAAAAAATACCATTGCCGGCCCCTTTGAATCGGATGCTGAACGAGCAAATATTTTCCAATCTGGATCAATTTCATCTTTTAAATTTGACCAGGGTATTTGCTCCCAGTGATTATTGATTTCCTGCTTCAATGCAGGGATGTAGGGACTTTCTTGATCCCAAGCACTTGAATCTACAGGCTGCCCATCAATTTGCATATAGACCAACACAGTCTTTTTATTCGGGTCTTCCTTCTTTGCAGCAAAAAGATGGGGTATTTGATTGGAACTGAGAATTTGAGTTGAGTATCCCAAACCTTCAAAATAGGCTTTAGACCATTCAAGATTAGCTTGAATATTTTCTGGAATCCTTCCATTATTAGGGATTTTCAAAAACTCTGAAAATCGTTCCAATGAAGCTGGGAGCTCTTTTTTGGACAACTCTTGAATTTTACTAGCAGTGAGTTGCGCAAAAGCTTGTCCTACAAAAACAAAAATCAAAAGCCCGAGAAAGATCCTTTTTGCCATGTTATTCGAAGATTGTAGGAAGATAGGAATTCTTCAATTTAGGTTCACGGTATTTTGGCTTACAAAATTGTCCTAAGTCAATTTGTGGCGCCCTAACCGTAAAATCTGTTGAAGAAACTTTTGTAATTGGTTAAGTTTAGGGAGAAATAAGCTCAAAATGGAAACCTACGGAAAGATTTTATTGATCGCTATGCCGGCTTTTTTGGTGCTGGTCTTGTTTGAAAAATTCTGGGGGAAATGGAAAGGAAAAGATACGGTTCCCGTCAACGATATGATATCAAGCCTTAGCTCAGGTATCACTAATGTCACAAAAGATGTTTTGGGATTGAGTATTGTAGTGATTTCCTATGAGTGGCTATATTCTCATTTCGCAATATTTGAAATAAAAGCCACTTGGTTAGTCTATGTGATTGCCTTTTTTGCTTTGGATTTTGCAGGTTATTGGACCCACCGTATTGCTCATGAGTACAATATTTTTTGGAACAAT
>JABXHZ010000279.1 GCA_013373335.1 Cyclobacteriaceae bacterium
ACAGCATCAGCTGTGTTTTCAGCTAGCACATTTGGGATTAAGAAAAGCTTTCCTTGGGGCATTGGGCGATTAGATGAAAGTTGAAGTTACTGAAAAATCAGGATAAGGGTTGTTGGATCGTTTACTTCAAAAACCGTTTAATCTCTCTAACCACCGCATCTGGCTTTTCAGCATGAAGCCAATGCCCGGCTCCTTCAATAAATTCGATTTCATAATTAGGGAAGTGCTCAAGAATATCCGGCAAATCGCTTTGCTGAATGTAATTGGAATTAGCGCCTGCTAAAAAAAGGGTAGGGCCATCATATACGGTGTCATCCTCCAATGCCTTTCCTACTTCCTCAATTTTCTCGGTAATCACTGGTAGATTGATTTTCCAATAAAAACCATTGCGATCTCTTCCAAGGCTCTTGAGGAGAAATTGTCGAATTCCTGGGATAGTAATGTATTTCGCCAATTGGTCATCCGCATCTTTTCGGGATTGGATTTCCGCGAGATTGATAGAGTTCAATCCCTCTAAAATCGTCTGATGGTGGATTGGGTAATAGCGAGGAGCTATATCTGCAACGATCAACTTTTCAACTCGATCCGGGTAGGTGACAGCGAAATTCATCGCAGTTTTTCCTCCCATAGAATGCCCCATGAGAAAAATTTCGCTGAGCCCTTCCTCATCGATCAATTCCCTTAAATCCTCCACCATGACCTCATAATCCCACTCTTCCGAATGAGGAGAATCTCCATGATTTCGCTGGTCCACTAGGTAGAGCTCATAGTCATTCTCTAATTCCCTAGCAATGGAAAACCAATTATCTGCTGAGCCAAAAAGCCCATGAAGAATGACTAGCGGTTTGCCTTTGCCTGATTTTTTAAAGTTTAATTTCAATTTTATTTACGATTTACGATTTACGATTTACGATTTACGATTTTTAGCATTGGCGGCCATCTTTCCAATCAGCCTTCTATTTCCAGTCTCCTTCTATACATCTGAATAGTATTTTCCAATCCATAGTACAGGGCATCGCAGATTAGAGCGTGGCCGATGGATACTTCATCCAAAAAAGGAATTTTATGTTTCAGGAAAGCCAGATTGTTCAAGTCTAAATCGTGGCCAGCATTTAACCCCAATCCAAGTTCGCGGGCGATTTGGGCAACTTCCACATAGGGTTGGACAGCCTTTTCGCGGTCTTTTGGAAAAAGAACTGCATAGGGTTCTGTATAAAGCTCAACTCGGTCTGTCCCTGTTTCTTTCGCTGGCTCAAAATACTTAGCCTCTGGATTGATGAAAATGGAAACTCGGCAGCCCGCTTCCTTAAGCTCAGCAACTATATCCTGAAGCATACTTTGGTGAGTAATGGTATCCCAACCGGTATTCGAAGTCAATGCATCTGGTGGATCAGGGACTAAGGTAGCTTGGGCAGGTTTGACTTGTTTAACTAATTCCATGTAGCGTTTATCCGGATATCCTTCGATATTGAACTCAGTGGTGACCACCTCCGCCAAATCCAAGACATCCTGATATCGGATGTGGCGTTCATCAGGTCGGGGATGAACGGTAATTCCCTCGGCACCAAACCTTTCGGCATCCTTGGCAACTTGAACTACATTGGGATTGTTGCCGCCTCGAGCATTGCGGAGGGTAGCGATCTTATTGATATTTACACTAAGCTTGGTCATAAAAAGCCCGAAAAGGGTATTTTTGTCTTCAGAACAAAGTTATAACATAAACTGACTACCCATGAGTTTAAAACAAAACATAGAAAGTGAAATTAAATCTGCCATGCTGGCAAAAGATAAAACCCGTCTCACTGCGCTCCGTGCCATCAAATCTTTGATTCTTTTAGAAGAAACGAAGGGAGGCGCAAAAGGAGAACTTTCTGCCGATGAAGAAATGAAATTGCTTACAAAAGCTGCCAAACAGCGAAAAGACTCAGCCGATATCTATGAGCAGCAGGGACGTTTTGATTTGCATGAGGTGGAGATGGCGGAATTGAAGGTGATCCAAGAATTTTTACCAAAAGCTTTATCTCCGGAAGAGTTGAAGGCTGCTATTGCGAATATCATCTCCAAAACCGGAGCAAGTGGTATGAAGGATATGGGAAAAGTGATGGGAATGGCTAGCAAGGAATTGGCGGGGAAAGCAGATGGCAAGGCTATTGCTGATCAAGTAAAAGCTTTACTAAACGCCTAAGCCTTGGAAATAAAATCCATTGTTGATATTGTCATTGTAGCTGTACTTGCTCTTGGTGCCTATGAAGGATACAAAAAAGGTTTCCTATTGGGTATTCTGGGGCTTGTAGGATTTGTAGTTGCTCTAATTCTAGGTTTTTACTTTATGGAGCCAGCAGCAGAATGGCTGGAAGAGAATGTTGAAACAGTTAACCTATCTTATCCAATTATTGGATTCCTGATCATTTTTATCATCAGTGTCCTTTTGATCAATAGTGTGGGTTGGATGTTGAAAAAATTCATGGACCTCACCATTCTGGGTTCCTTTGATCAGGTGGCTGGATTGTTTTTTGGGGTACTGAAGGTGGGTTTCTTTCTCAGTCTGTTTCTGTGGTTTACCAAGGAGTTTGATTTGGATCTTCCCAAGAAATGGGAACGCCAATCTGAGTTAATTGGCTATATTGAACCCTTAGCCCCAACTGTTATTGATGCAGTAGAACCTTTCTTCCCCTCAGTAAAATCAACCAAGAGTAAATTCGAGGAGTTGGTAGAAAAAGTTAAAGAGGCAGCAATCGGAAAATAAAAAAAGCAGTCCTTTTGAGGGCTGCTTATCTCAGATCAATAATTTCAATCCCAGGATATTTTTTGGTGTCAAAGGCAAAATAAGTAGCAGGCAAATTGGCATTTGGCTGCAAGTTTTTAAATGTATAAGAATACATCCCTCCTTGTCCATCAAACATTTCCCATCCCAAAAGATCTTTGCTGTTCTTATCGATCATTAATTTGACCTGCTCAAATGGGGCGTTTCCGTCTAAAGCAATTAATTCAACCACATCCACTGCTTTTCCTTGAAACTGTTTGGAAGGTAAAAGCCTGTAGTTGTAGCCCGACTCATACATGCGGTATATATTTGATGGAGTGAGTTCTCCTTCCATTTGGGAGACATCATTGATAGTCACTTCCTTATATCCATCTGCCTGAATAAAAGTCCAAACCGTTTTGCCATCGTTATAGATTTCTTGCTCGGGAAGCTTGAGACGGTATTGCTCTCCTTTGACGGCTATTTCTCCACTTTGTCGGTCACTACTTCCAGTTGCGTCCTGAAAAACAAAGTCAAACTCAGCTGTAAAGCCATTCAAGCTCTGGAACTTTTGGCTCATGGCATCCAAAATGGTTTTTGCCTTGGGGTCTTGTTGGGCTTCCACCTGGGCGCTGACTAGACCCAATAATATGATGGAGAAAACTAGGGCGATTTTTTTCATGAAATTTGTAGCCGTAAGTATCAAAAACAGCGACTACAAACTATTCAATAATTGTTCCAAACTGGCCTCGTCCTGAATCAGCACTTCTCGTGCTTTGGATCCCTCAAACGGCCCTACAATTCCGGCAGCTTCCAATTGATCAATAATTCTGCCTGCACGGTTATAGCCAAGTTTTAATTTACGCTGAATCAAGGATGTGCTTCCTTGCTGATGCAATACGATGAGTTTTGCTGCGTCATCAAAAAGAGGATCCCGATCTGATAAGTCAACTTCTCCAATGGAATTGTCGCTATCCTCGCCTTCATATTCGGGTAGCAGATAGGCATCCGGATATCCTTTTTGCTCCCCGATCCAATCACAAATTGCCTCCACTTCAGGGGTATCGAGGAAGGCACATTGGAGGCGAATTACCTCGGATCCTTGAGAAAGAAGCATATCTCCCATTCCGATCAATTGATCTGCTCCGCCAGTATCCAAGATAGTTCGGGAGTCTATTTTCGAAGTCACCCGGAAGGAAAGCCGAGCAGGGAAATTTGCTTTGATGATACCGGTGATGACATTTACAGAAGGTCGTTGAGTAGCAACTACCAGGTGAATACCAATAGCTCGGGCCAGCTGAGCCAAGCGGGCAATAGGTCCTTCTATTTCTTTTCCGGCAGTCATCATTAAGTCTGCCAATTCATCGATAACCAGTACGATGTAAGGCATGAATCGATGCCCTTTTTCAGGATTGAGTTTTCTCGCGATAAACTTCGCATTGTATTCTTTGAGATTTCGGGCACCTGCATCTTTCAGTAGATTGTACCGATTATCCATCTCAATACAGAGCGAATTGAGCGTGTAAATCACCTTTTTAGTATCGGTGATGATGGCCTCTTCAGAACCTGGAAGTTTGGCTAGAAAGTGCCGCTCAATTTTATTGAAAAGGGTTAATTCTACCTTTTTAGGATCTACTAGGACAAATTTCAACTGGGCTGGATGCTTCTTGTAAATCAAAGAAGCCAGGATCATATTCAAGCCTACGGATTTCCCTTGACCTGTAGCACCCGCCATGAGCAAGTGAGGCATTTTTGCAAGGTCCACCACGAAAACTTCATTGGAGATGGTTTTTCCTAATGCAACAGGAAGATCTTTGTCTGAGCGCATGAATTTCTCAGTACCAATGACTGCTCGTGCTGGCACTAGTTCCCTGTTTTTATTTGGAACTTCTATACCGATCGTTCCTTTTCCGGGAATTGGGGCAATGATCCGGATGCCCAAGGCAGCCAAACTCAAAGCGATATCATCTTCCAGGTTTTTGATTTTGGAAATCTTTACTCCTGGCTCAGGGACGATTTCATAAAGTGTCACTGTAGGGCCAATAGTAGCTTTGATTTCCTGAATACCGATCTTGAAATTCTCTAAGGTCTCTACGATCTTATTTTTGTTTTCTTCGAGTTCCTGCCGGGTAACCGTTACTTTTTGAAGATCGTATTCGTTCAGAAGATCCAAGGTTGGATATTGATAGCGGGGGAGATCCAAGGTGGGATCATAAGGGTCCAGATTTTCAACTTCGTCCGCTGTCTTCTCCTGGTTCTCGGCTTTTGTTACAGAAAACTGTTTTTCTTCTATAGGTTTTGGAGATGGTTTTTCCGTGTTTTCTGCCAAGAGATCCACTTGTTTGACTTCAAATAAGTCGTCTATTTCAGCCTCTTTTTCTATTTCTTCGCGTTCCTCTGAATTCTTGACAGTCCAAGAAGAACCATCATCCAAAAGATCTTC
>JABXHZ010000331.1 GCA_013373335.1 Cyclobacteriaceae bacterium
AAATCGGAAATTTGAACTATTGGGTGATTTCTGCTGACGTAGAAAAAAAATATCTTCAGACTGTTAAATCTGAAATTAAAAAAGAAATACAAATTCTTTGTGAAGAAGCCGTTCCTCAAGATGAATTGGAATTGGTTAGAAATTATTTGCTTGGACAAATGCTTTCCCAATTCAGCAATTCATTTGACTTAATGGACAGATTTCGAGCTGTCCATCATGCAGATTTGACCTTGGATTTTTATCAAAAGAAACTCGATTTTTTGAAAAACTTTAACCAAACACATATTCTTGAAATCGGGGAGAAGTACTTCAAGGATAAGGAAATTTTTGAAGTTAGTGTAGGTTAACCGGTAAGGTGGATGTATAGCCAAGAAATGTCCAACCGAGTCTTTAACCACCATTTATACAATGAAAGCTTGATGCTTTTTGTGTGCAACTTTTCCGCCAGATCAATAAGTTTTGCTGCAGCGAGAAAGTTTGCTGACCACATCGCATGTTTTAGCTCAAATAAAACCCGCTCCTTAAGCGCCTTATTTTCGCCTTCAGTCTGATTAAGACTCATTGCTTTTTCACATATCTTTACGGTGCTAGGCAACATTCTGGATATGTATCGCTGATATTGCTGGGCAGACATGGATCGGGGATGTAGGCGCTTAAGAACTCCCACATGATCCGAAAAAACAACTGGATATTTCCTAATCAAGCGGATTTGAATGTCAAAATCTTCATAAAAAAGGTTTTCGTCATAGCCTCCCTCCTTTTTCAGAATTTTTGCATTGAAAACCATTGTTGCTGCGCAGATTGCAGTACTCCGAAGTAAGGTTTCATATAAATTACCCACTTCAATTTCTTCCATCAATTCGCTAAATGCATTTCGCTTGTAAAAAGTCCGGATGGCTCCAGAAGAAGAAAGTAAATAGGCATCTGAAAAACAGAAGGCAGCTTTCGAATCTTTGTTTAATTGCTTGATTGAAAGGGATAAATGATCTGGATAAAGCACATCATCTCCGGCTAAATCAACTACATAATCCCCATCTGTTTCAAAAAAAGCGGAATTGAAAACGGAGCAATATGGTTTTGGATCCTCATTAAAAATCGTCTTGACTGGGAAAAGCCCTGTGAAACTATTTACCCAATCCTGAATCATTTTAGGAGTCTGGTCCGAACTTCCATTGTCGATAATTATCAGTTCTTTGGCATAATAGTCTTGCATAGCCACGCTTTCCAAGGCCTCGACAATCCAATCCTCGTGATTAAAAGCGATACAAATTACAGTAACCTTTTTTTGCTTTTCCATGATTAAAGCTTCCTCACCCAGGTAACCTTATTGGAAATATCGTTTGAAAATCTGGACTTAAAAAATAGTAAGCTATGATTGGGAGAATCCGGCTGATCAGAGGAACCCAAATCAATTAATTCCATTCCTAATTCTGCAGCTAACTTGAAAAGATGGAACAACAGAATTTCTCCTGAATTTTTAACAGAAGACTTGGGGTTGATTGCTGATTGAAAATAATAAAGTGAGTTTTTTGTTAATCTAACAGCTAGGGTATGTGCAAAAGCAACCCCTTCTTTTTCTAAAGAAATCAGGAAATACCGATCAGGGAACTCGGAAACCTGACGGACCAATTTTGATTCATCTATGGAAATATCATACCCTCTTTCCTTGTTCCAGGCTTGTATAGATTTCAAAAATCCAAAGTTTTGAATGGGACCTTGATAGACATTAATCTTTGCCTCTTTTTCTTTTCGAAGAAATTTCCCCTCTTCTTTCTGAATAAACTTCTTGATCTTTTTCTTTCCAAGGAAAAACTGCTGAGCCAAAATCTTCTGAACCTGAAACCCCGATTTGAAAAGTAAATAATCCAAAAGATCATGGTTCTCCTGATAGGGTTTTGGAGCCTGGGTTATTTCAATTTGCTGAACTCCCCGTCGTCGCAATTCACCCATTACCAAATTCAAGAAAAAATCAATCTGATCTGAATGGAGTTTGCTTTCCATCCAAATACCACCGAACGGAGCTTGTGGAAGAGAAACAGCCTCACTGCCTTTATCGGTGAAAAAAAACGTAATCCAGGCTTTTTTCTTCTCTTTCTTGACTAAATAAAAATCCAAAAATTGTCCTAAATCAGAAGAAGGTATTTGAGCCAAAAAATAATCTTTTGACTCCAAAGAAGCCTCACCTACCTCCAATCGATAATCTGCGAACAGCTCTTTTTTATAAGTTTCCAAACTCCTCAGGGTTTCTGATATAATCTTCTTCTGAAAATTCTTGGTTGGAAAGTCCCAATAAAACTGCTCCCGGAGAAAATCTAGTTTCCACCCAATGAAAAGGCGGGATCAAAAGCCCCTCAGAAGGGTCTCGGAGAATAAATGTTTGACTTTCACCTTTAGGAAGACGAATTGTGACTTCCAATTCACCTGACATAGCAATTAACACTTGCGTTTCATTTCTATGTGCATGTTTACCTCTTATGTATCCCTCAGGAACTTGATGCACCCAAAAACACCTGACAATTCCGTTTGGAAATAACTTTTTATTCTCCCAAAAAAAGAGATTTCCTGAATCTCCAATATTTCCCGGGAAACGAATGATTTTTGGATTCTCGTCTGTTTTAGGATTTTCCATAATTGAAGCAATCGAACGAAAATTAAGATAAATACAAAGGAAAAAAGATTACACTTAGGTTAAATTTAAAAGCTCAATAGATTTTCGAAACCAAATCTCCATGCATTGACAAATTCAGCGGCAGAAAACGATTCCTTTTTTACCTTAAGTTCCGAGTCTTCCGGGCTATTCAAAGAAAAGAACAGCAAATTTTATTATTTCGCCTTTCCAGTTAAAAATGAAGATGAAATTAAGGTTCATTTGGAGCAACTTCGAAAGAAATTTTTCGATGCTAGGCATCATTGTTATGCTTACAGTCTAGGAAAGGATGGCGAGATTTTTCGAGCAAATGATGACGGAGAACCGAATCACTCGGCTGGTGATCCGATCCTTGGTCAAATCCGATCCTTTGGTTTAACCAACGTGCTAATTGTGGTAGTTCGTTACTTCGGAGGAACGAAATTAGGAATGAGTGGGCTTATCCAAGCCTATAAAACCTCGGCTCGACTTGCGATAGAAGAGAATGAAATCAAAGAAGATTTTCTAAGAAGTAGAATCCGGGTAAAATTTCCTTATTCCCAAATGAATGAAGTGATGAAGCTCATCAAAAATGAGAATCTGGAAATAGAATCACAGGAAATGGAACTAGATGCTGAAATGATTCTGATATTCCGGTCAGGTTTACTGGAAAAAGTCACTCAAGAACTTGAGCAAATGGAAGGAATTGGATTCAGTCTACTGGAATAACTCATCCAGGTAGCCTTCTCCTCTTAATTTTTTAAAAACCTCGAGACAGGCCCATGCATCAGTTGCTGCATATCGCTGCTGCTTTACAGTCAATTGAGTAGCCTCCCAGTTCGAAACTTGTTCGGACTTACTTATTCTAATTCCCAAAACCATTCCCGACAAATTCCGAACCCCCACATTATGAAAACCTATTTTTCTAAGCTCATCATTCAAGTCAAAAAAAGCTTGCGGGTAAAATGAATCCGTCAATTTCCCTAGACCTTTTAAGTCATCATGAACAGCCGCTCCAATTTTCAAGATATGCTCTCTCTCAAGTAATGCCCGCAATTCATCTGGGAATCCAATTGAATTCAAACGGAACAAAAAGGCTTGATCTGAGGTGGAAAGTTGTAGAAGGGAAACTTCATTGATTACACCTTTTCGAAAGGAGGGTTTGGTTTCCGTATCAAAGCCTAACAGAGGCTGCGTATCAAGGAATTCGACCACCTCTTCAACATCTTCCAGTTGGTCAATCAAATAGATTTCTCCCTCAAATTGTCCCAAAGGAAGTGCATTGACTTCATCTTTGCTTATCCTTGTTGGAATCATGCTACTTCTAAATCTTCCTCCTCGTAATAATTAATTCCAATTTTCAGATACCCATACAAAATTGTCATAAATGGGCTGATAATATTGAAAAAGCAATAGGGTGCATAAACCAATGTAGCTACGCCAAGCACTCCCGCTTGGGTCGCTCCACAGGTATTCCAAGGAACCAAAACCGAAGTTACCGTTGCAGAATCTTCCAAAGTCCGGCTCAAGTTTTCAGGTTTTAATCCCCGCTTTTTGTAAATATCTGCATACATCCGACCAGGAACCAGAATCGCAAGATATTGATCAGACGTGGTAATGTTGAAAAAGACACAAGTAGCTGCTGTACTGGCAATCAAGGAACCCACTTTATGAACTTTTCTAATGACTGCCTCTGCTAGAACTTGAAGCATCCCGGTCACCTCCATAATGCCTCCAAAAATCATGGCGCAGATAATCAGCCATATGGTATTCAACATTCCTCCCATTCCTCGGGTAACCAACAGTTCATTAACCACATCATTACTCGTAATTATGGCTATTTCTCCGTAAAGAGACATCATGACAGCCTTGAAACTCAAATAGGAATAAGAACCTGACTCATTCGCAATAGTGGCAATAATATCAGGTTGGAAAATAACAGCAAAGACCCCTCCCAATAATGCACCGGCTAACAAGGCAGGAATTGCCGGAACTTTTCGGATAATCAAAATAATAACCACAGCAGGTACTATAAACAACCAACCGGTGACATTGAACTTTTCCAAAATCACTTCAGAAATAGCTTTCACATCATCCACCGAACCATTGGCTTCGTAGTTTATCCCGATGATAATGAACAAAATTAGCGTAATCGTAATCGAGGGAATGGTGGTTTTAGCCATGTGTCGGATATGAGTAAACAAATCCGTACCCGCCATAGCAGGCGCCAAATTCGTTGTGTCCGATAATGGCGACATTTTATCTCCAAAATAGGCACCCGAAATAATCGCCCCGGCAATTATTCCTTCTTCAAAACCCAGCGCCTTTCCTATACCCAAAAGAGCTACTCCCACTGTGGCCACTGTAGTCCAAGAACTTCCCGTTGAAATCGAAACAACCGCACTAACAATACAAGCTGCAAAAAGGAAAATCCCTGGACTCAATACCTGAAGTCCATAATAAATCATGGCAGGTACAATACCGCTCAAAAGCCAAGTTCCCGCCAATGCTCCAATCAAAAACAAAATAAGAATACTGGACATAGCGGAACTGATGCTTTTCACGATACCATCCTGAAGTGTCTCCCAATGAAAGCCTAACCGATAAATGGAAACAATTCCTGCCACTGTAGCTGAAAGCAGAAGAACGATTTGATTGGAGCCGGAAAGTCCATCGGTCCCAAAGACACGGATATTCAAAACCAATAAAAAGATTAAAAAAACGAGGGGTATCAACGCATCTACAATCCTCGGTGTCCTAGTTTTCTCTTGCATCAAATTTTAAGGATGGGATGAATCCGTGAATCTAACCAAAAATTTTAAAACCCTTTCCGAAGTAAGTCTGAGAGTTCCTTTCCGACCTGCCATCCTATTGCCACTCCCATCCCTCCTAATCTAACTGCTACAACTGTCCTTTCGCCAATTTTCTGGATAATTGGGGATTTTTTTTGCCCAAAGGCCATAATTCCAGTCCATGAATCCTCCCATTTAATTTTTTTACCAGGAAAAATCACCTCTTCAGCAATTCGGTGTAAATACCTTTCAATTGTCGGATTAATTTGATTTTCTTCACTTTTTTCTCCTTCAAAATCCTGATTTCTTCCACCGCCCAATAAAAGGCGACCGTCTATTTTCCGGAAGTACACATAGCCTTTATCAAAGTGAAAGCTTCCTTTCCAAGGAATTTGAAAATCCAAGGGTTCACTAACCATCACTAGTCCTCTCCCGGGTATCAAATCCAAATCCTTGACTAGCTTTCTTGAAAAAGCATTGGTACAAACAGCAACTTTTTTCCCGACAAACTCCAAATAACCAAGCTGTTGGTCTGTCGCCCTTACCTCCCCCGAATCAGTATCAATTTTCTCAACAGTACTACCAGTCAAAATCTTAATCCCCAATTCCCCAGCATGAGTCCAAAGAGCATTCAAATACCTCCCCGAATCCAACTCCCCTTCAAATTGATTTTTGACAATAGCTTTTACAGAATCAGCGAAACCCATTTTTCGATAATTTTTTATTATCGAAAAGACCGGTTTTTTGAAAAGGGGCCTTAGCATTTTATTGATCCCTTGCAGTTGATCTAAGGCTTTCAATTGATCCTCTTGGATAAGTTCAAAACCACCGGAATCCTTAAAGTCTAGAGTCCATTTTCCAAATTCCTTTTTGATTTGATTTAACCCTTTTGCCCTTCGATCTACTAACTGCAGGACCTCATCTTGGGTCATGTGCCAGAGATCATCCAAAATTTCAGTTAAAGAACCAAAACAGGCAAAACCTGCATTTTTGGTACTAGCCCCTGTTGGAAAGGCCCCTCTTTCGAGAATCAACACTTTGGCCTTTTTATTTTTCCGTTTGTAATGGATAGCAGTAGATAGCCCCACAAACCCGGCCCCTACCACGATTAAATCATAGTTTAAAAAGTGCTTTTTTTCCCAATAACTCAGCATATTTTCAAAGCGCTAATCGCATTTCGTTAGATTTTTGATAATTTACTTTTAAACTGATTCAATACCCCTAAAACCTATGAGAAAAATTGAGGAACTCCTGCAGGAATATGGAATGAGCCATCAAAATCCGACCAATAAATTAATCCATTGGTTCTGTGTACCTGCTATTTTCTTTAGTGTTGTCGGCTTAGTTTTTAGCATTCCTTCAGGACCTTTACCTGAATATTTATCCCTATTAGGAAGTTTTGCTAATTGGGCGACCATAGTTCTTTTTCTTGTTTTAGTATATTATTTGACCCTTTCTGGCCCCTTGGCTTTAGGTATGTTTTTGTTTTCTTCGGTATGTTTAGCCTTGGCAAATTTCTTGTCCATTGAATATCCAGGGAAGCTTTGGATGATTAGCTTAGGCATTTTCATCATTGCTTGGATAATCCAGTTTTATGGGCATAAGATCGAAGGGAAAAAACCTTCCTTTTTAAAAGACCTTCAATTTCTATTAATTGGACCTGCCTGGTTGATGCATTTTATTTACAAAAAATTAGGGTTTGCTTACTAAAGCTTATCAGGATTTCGAACTTGCTCAGATTACTCAAAAAGGTCCCGGATCTTTTTCAGGGATTGTTGATTTTTTCGCGTTTTTATGCTCATCAGAATTGACTTTTTCTCCCTGGCAGTTAAGCGCCAATTGAGTGATGCTCTTTGCATGTTCTCCTGACTTCCGGAAAGCTCCTCGTTTTGTACCAGCTCAGGTGCATATTCAAATTCTATTTTATCTAAAGGGAAAGGCATTGACTCAGCCATATAATTGAACAGAACCTCATTTTGGATAGTCTGAACATTGTCCCAATTTGAATAAATATTTTTTAGGGGATTGAATATTTTCTCGGCAATACGAGGAATGGGACTAGGGGGAATTTCCATGGATTTTTGAGAATCCCTGATAGTCACCAAAACAACTCCCGATGTATTTTCCCTAATCCAATCTTGAAAAACGTAGGTGAATCGAAGTGCATCTTGAATACCAAAATTGTCAGAAAGGCCGGTATCCATGGTCTCCATAGCTGGCTCCGAAGGTAATTGCACATTTGGGGTAATAAAGGGAAAAGTAGCCGACATTCGAATTGCAGTCAAAAATCGAAGATTCTCTGAATCCTGATTTCTGAAAAATCGGAGAAAATCAATGCTCTGTTTTTTCTCATCTATTCCCAGTTGACCTTTGAGCGAAGTCCCCAAATAAGACATGGAATGTGGGGAAATCACTAATTTTCTCCCATCATTTGTGATTAATGAAGTCACTGGTAATAGCGGGATTTTACCGGAAAATTCAGCTTCCCGATAAGCTTTAAGTGGTTTATCTAAAATCCCAGCAGTATTTTCATTGAGTTGCTGTTCAAATGCGTATCCTCGATCCTTTAGATATTTTCGGCCATTATATTTGAAATATTGGTTTCGGATCAGTAGATCATTCACCAATAGCGAAAAAATAATAGGGTTGAGATTATCAGATGAAATTTGATCCAAATAGACCGAATCCCTTGGATCAATTGAAGGATCATCCAGAGAACGAAGGTAAATTTCCCTAAAAAATGCTTCTCCCAAAACACCACCTGAAGCTCCAGAGAAAAATTCAGTATGGGTTAATATCCTCCCGTCCTGAATGTCATATAAATGCTGGAGAACCACATAGGTCCATAAAGCAGAACGCTGACCTCCACCACTTGAGGCGACCATGACTAATTTTGGCTTTTCCTCCCCTGTCTTTTCCTTCCAATTGGAAAGAATTTGGAGGGTTTGCTGCCGGTCTTTCTTGAGGGTATCCGGGTGCAGGAAAGAATCCAATTTTTCTAAGGTATAAGGAGCAGGATCCGTTTGATAATCTAATCCAAAAGCCTCATGGGGTCGGTTTAAGATGGAGAAGTTTGAAAAATAATTTAACAGTATAATCGCGAAAAATACGGTAACCGTCGCCCATTCCCGAAGCCAAAAACTCACTGCCCCTACCAGCATTACCAAAATTGCCAATAAGAGTAAACCACTCATGGCAGCAGGTAACTGAAGAACTGATTGTTCTTTGAAGAGACCTAAAATGACCACAATGAAAATCAAAAAAACCTGAATCAAAAAAAGATTGAGGTGATTTTGATCGAATACCTTGAGAAGTTTTGCAGCATGAAAACGTGAAATATCAGGCCTAACAGGCTCAAAACGCATTCGAATATTCAAAAAGCTATGGACAGACTGGGAATTGTTTTTCAAATCCTTGTACCGACTGATGACGTTCTTTCGGGTAAAAGCTACTTTTCGAAGCCTTCTATCCAAAGTCCCGGCAAAAATCACAAAGAAGTCCTTGTTCGTGAATGCAAAGTATCCAAAAATCAATCCATAACTCAGTAAGCTACCCAAGGTAAATCCTCCAAAATAAGACAGCACTTGCCATTCAGAATCCAAATCATTTTGTAACTGAAAAGTGACAAAACGAATGCAATAAGCGAGATAAAAAAGAAGCGGGACAATGGAATTATTGATACAATAATGAATAAATGGCTTCTTCAAAATTGCCAGAAAGGAATACCTCCTGCCATCCATGATATAAGTGGTCATGTGGAATGCCATCGTGAATACCGCAAAACCAACTCCCATTAGCAGGAAACTCAACCAAGAAACTTCATGGAGGTATTCTGGATCAAGAAACAAAAATGGAATCCCCAAAGTCACTCCAACTCCTTCAAATACAATGGCAAACAATAAACCCCACACTAAAATTAGAGCCAAATTTTTTCGGAGATGGAGGAAAAGTAGCTGGACAGGAAAGCTGTACCAAATAGATTGAATCATTATTCTGGATGTTCCCTAAAATTTAAAGTTTTTCCTCTTAGGAAAAAACTTTTCTGCAAAGCCTTTGGCTTTCAATTCATTGGAAAACAGAAATAAAAAAGGATTAGAATTCTCCATTTTTCTGCATGGTCATTCACCTAATAAAATGTACTTTCAAGGCTCAAAATGTGATAAAATGAGAATTTGGTTTTTGTGCAAGGTTAAATACGCTAAAGAAAATGAACAGGGACTGCTTAAAAGCATTTCCGAACAATATCTAGTGGATGCGGTATCGTTTACAGAGGCAGAAGCAATACTTTATGACCGACTTGGCTCTCAAATTCGAGGGGATTTCCAGGTAACGGGAATCAGCAAAAGCAATATTGTGGATGTATTTTACTATGAAGATGCGGATATCTGGTACAAATGTAAAATCACATACCTTGTTGCAGATGGAGAAAGCGGAAAGGAAAAAAAGGTGACTCAATACATGATTGTAACAGCCTACGATGTAAAGCAGGCTTATGACCGTATCCAAGAAAGCTTGAGTAATATGCTTGTAAGCTTTCGGGTACCTGACATTACTGAAAGCCCTATAGTAGAAGTATTTCCCTATGAGTCCAGTGAAGACCGTATAGAATTGCCGGAAGGAAACTTCAGACCACTTGAAAAAGAAGAAGCAGAAGGGGATGATTAATCCCCTTTTTTAATTCAATGCCTGCGGTTGATGACTAATCACAAAACTGATTAGATCATCCAAAGAAATTCCGGCTCGTTCAGAAGCATCTCGTATATCCTCCCTGCTTACTTGCGCTGCAAAGGTTTTATCTTTCATTCGTTTTTTTACTCCCTTGACCTCCATCCCTTCATAGGCTGTGGGTCGCATCAAGGAATATGCATGGACAAATCCGCTTAGTTCATCAAATGCATAAAGCATTTTATCCATTTCCGACACCGGCTCTACTCCGAAATAACGGGGGCCATGAGAAGCAATGGCACGAATAATTTCGGGGTCTACATTTCGGGATTCCAATTCCTCAATGATTTTACGACAGTGTTGATCTGGCCACTGATCCCAGTCGGCATCATGAAGAAGCCCAGCCAAAAACCATCGGTGCTGATCCAAATCACTCATTCCCTTTTCTTTGGCATAAGATTTCATCAAATGTGCCACCTGGCGCATATGAACAATCAATTTTTCATTTTTAACCCAGTCCTCCAGAAGTTCGAATGCCTCTGTTTCGGAAAGGACATTTCCTGAATTCTCAGGGTTTCCAAACTCACTTCTACCAAGATTCAAAGACACTTCATTCATTTCAAATAATTTTTAATGTATTTCATATTAATTTAATTGTTTCTTGTATATTTGTTTAAGACTTTGCTGTACGGAAATGAGTTTGGAAGGACTTGAAAATTTGGCCCAATTGGCGATATCATCGGAATACCTCATGCAGGTTACGCTAGATCCTGAGGGGAGGGTTCTTTCAAGTGATTCCGGAATCGGCCCAATTCCTTCCTTATTTGACCAAACCAGGAAACCATTACTTTTTGCTGACTGCTTTCTTTCCTCTGACTGGGGAAAATATGAAAATAATCGCATAAAAGCCTGGAACAATCACCAGCAATCTTTTTTTGTCGATTTACAAAAAATCAATTATCCCAATGGAAACTTATTAAAAACCAGGTGGGAGTTTTTCTTTATTTCAAAGGATTTTGGGACTTGTCTTGGAATAGGCCACCCTGTAGATAGCCAAAAACCTTATGACATACAGCTGGGGGAATTTATAGATACAGGAGACTCACCTAACGAACTTCTAGACACTATTCTCGAAGATCGTTTATTAGGTTTCTGGGAATTTAATCCTTTTGAAAGATCAAATTCCATCAGTTCCGGCTTAGCTCAGACTTTGGGGTATTCAGAAAAAGAAATTACAAAAGGTGGAGCTATTACATGGAAAGAACATATTCATCCGGATGACTATGCAAACCTGCAATCGGACTTGGTTCACCATTTCAAATCCACTGGAACTTTGCCATTTAAACGGGAATTTAGGCTCATCACCAAACGCAATCAAATCATTTGGGTCGTGGGTTTTGGAAAAACAACCAAATGGAATGAGCAAGGCAAGCCATACCATGTGCAAGGATTGATTCTGGATATCAATGAGCGAAAAAAACAAGAGCTATGGCTGAAAGAACACCATTTCTTCCTCAAAGACTTGGCTTTCCAGCAATCCCATACCCTTCGGGCCAGAGTAGCCAATATTTTGGGTTTGATCGATATCCTTGAACTTGAGCAACAAACTCTAGAATCCAAGCGAATTGTTGAGATCATCAAAAAAGAGACGAAGGATCTAGATCATGCTTTGAAGAAAAGCATCAAGGAATCAGTCAATCAAAACAAGGTCTTTGAATCTGAAACAGGAGGCACCGCTAGCTAATTCAAAGATTTCTGATTTTCCATTTCGATTTGACATAGCCCCAAATAACTTTGGGGCTCATCGCTTTTTTCCCCTACTAGCTTCTAGCATATCCCACATTTCTTGAGGAATCTTATCCAGATTATTGAACTCCCCAGCTCCCATTAACCATTCTCCTCCATCAATAGTCATTACCTCTCCGTTCACATAACTCGAAAAATCAGAGACCAAATAAGCCGCAAGATTAGCAAGCTCCTGATGATCGCCCACTCTACCAACAGGCACCTTTTTCGCTGGGTCAAATTTTTTCACCAAATCTCCTGGTAACAATCGGCTCCATGCACCTTCCGTTGGGAATGGACCCGGAGCAATCGCATTGGACCGAATTCCGTATTTGGCCCATTCTACCGCCAGGGAACGAGTCATAGCCAAAACCCCTGCCTTAGCTGCCGCAGATGGCACCACATAACCTGATCCAGTCCATGCATAAGTGGTTACAATATTTAAAAAAGTACCGGGCTGTTTCTTTTTGATCCAATCTTTCCCGGCAGTCAATGTCACCTGTGAAGTTCCTTTTAAAACAATATCCAAGACTGTATTGAAAGCATTCGTAGAAAGTCTTTCAGTTGGACTGATAAAATTTCCAGCCGCATTATTTAAAACAACATGAATTTCACCAAACTCTCGAGTTGCATCAGCCCACATCTGTTCTACTTGGTCTATTTCGCGAACATCGCAGGCTAAGGCTAAAACCTTCCCTCCTTTTTCCTTCATCATTTCTTCAGCAGTTTGCTGAAGCACGTCCAACTTGCGGGAAGTAATCACCAAATTAGCACCTAATTCCAAAAAATAGGATCCCATGGAGCGTCCCAATCCAGTTCCTCCACCGGTGACCAAAATATTTTTACCCTTCAAAGCCCCCTCTCGGAGCATACCTTCGTTAAAATTCATTGGTTATTTTTGTTTAAAGTTGATCCAAGATAATCATCCGGCCCGGTAATTGAAAAAACTTAAAGTCAAGAAAACACATCCTATGAAACGAATCCTCCCATTTTTTTTCGGCCTTTTATTATTCTTTAGTATTTCCTGTCAGGAAGATGCGGATAAAGTAATTCGGACAGATCTTAGTGTAGAAGCAAATCAACTACTCGAGACCTCATCCAACTGGGGAGAAAGTTTGTTTTTTGCAATGCTGAATTTCAAAGATTATCAACAAATGCAAAGTGAATTTTTTCCAGGATGCCCGGAAATTCAAGTAAGCGATGGTGACCGGAGAGTTGTACTTGATTTTACCAATAAAAAGGGATGCGATGAAGATGATAAAACATTCAGATCTGGGAAAATCATTTTGGATTTTTCAAAAAAAACGGGGTCTCCATCTTTATGGACTATGAGCTATGAAAATTACACCTACAAAGGATTTAAAATAGAAGGAGCCCGGACATTTTCATTCAACAATCTTTCCCAAATCAAAGAGAGTTTTGAAAACTTAAGCTTCCAGTCAGAAAAAGGCCTAAATACAATCCTTTCTGGAAACTTTTTTCATAACCTAACTTTTGTTGGAGGAAATCTAAGTAGCTTGAAGACTACCGGACAACTTCAGGGCAAAAATCCGGCTGGAAGAAGTATTTCTATGGAAATCCAAACTTTACGGGAAGAACAATTTCAGTGCTTTTTGACTGACGAACCTGGCCTACCTAATTCCTCCGTAGAGGTTTGGGAAATTTCGAGAACCTCCTCGCAGGTTGTTTCACACACTTTGTTTTATAAAAGCACTAACCCATGCCTAATCCAAGTGGAAGCTTTACTTTCTGACGGGAGAAGGCTTCAACTCAATTAATAAAAAAACCCGGAAGATTTTCCTCCGGGTTTCAACAAATCTAATTATTACACTTAGTATCTATAATACTCAGGCTTGAATGGTCCTTGAACCTCGACACCGATGTATTTCGCTTGATCATCACTCAAGGTTTCTAGCTCCACACCAAGCTTGGCTAGGTGCAAGGCAGCTACCTTCTCGTCCAAATGCTTAGGAAGCACATAGACACCTGGTTGATATTCTTCGGATTTGGTCCAAAGTTCAATCTGAGCCAAAGTCTGATTTGTAAATGAATTGGACATCACAAATGATGGGTGACCTGTCGCACAGCCCAAATTAACCAAGCGTCCTTCAGCCAACACGATAATATCTTTTCCATCAACATTGTAAAGATCTACTTGTGGTTTGATTACGGATTTCGTATTTCCATAATTTTTGTTCAACCAAGCCATGTCGATCTCATTGTCAAAGTGGCCGATGTTACACACAATCGTTTTATCGCGCATTGCTTTGAAATGCTCACCTGTAATGATATCCTTGTTTCCAGTAGCAGTAACCACAATATCTGCCTCTTTTACGGCATCCACCATTTTCTTTACTGCAAAACCATCCATAGCGGCTTGAAGCGCACAAATCGGATCGATCTCAGTCACGATGACACGAGCACCTGCACCTCTCAAAGAAGCGGCTGATCCCTTTCCTACATCACCATATCCTGCAACAACAGCAACTTTTCCAGCCATCATTACATCAGTAGCCCGACGGATAGCGTCTACCAAAGATTCCTTACAGCCATATTTATTATCAAACTTGGACTTGGTCACTGAATCATTCACATTAATGGCAGGAAGCGGCAAAGTACCATTCTTCATACGCTCATACAATCTATGAACGCCTGTGGTAGTCTCTTCAGAAAGACCTTTGATTCCAGATACCAACTCAGGATATTGATCCAAAACCATATTGGTCAAGTCTCCGCCATCATCCAAAATCATATTTAGAGGCTTTCG
>JABXHZ010000440.1 GCA_013373335.1 Cyclobacteriaceae bacterium
GAGAAGGAACCATATTGGGTTTCTAAACTGTGGTAGTTTTTACCTTCTTTTTTCTCCTCAATTTTGCGTTCACCGGAAATAGTCAATCTTCCATCTGTTAAGTCTACATGAAAGTCTTGCTTCTTCATACCAGGAACGGCAATTTGAATTTCAAACTGCTCCTCATCTTCAGAAATATCCACAGCGGGATTAAATTTCCTGTTTTCATTCCCCAAAGACTCATTGAAGAATCTTTCAACTAATCCTCCAAAATCTGAAGGAAATAAGGGGTCTAGTTGGTTATACTTTGTAAGTTTCATATTGTCCTCATTTATTGTTTTGACCTTAATCATTTGATTTCATAGTAGAAATTTTCGTACCATCGGCCATAAAATGTCAATATGTCTTGATTCAAGGCCTTTTGGATTAAAAAGATGTCTTTTTGACATTTTTTTCTTAGCCATTATTTCCCCCAGATTTTTTCTATATTCAAAATCTAATCTTGATCTATGAAAAGCTATCTGGCATTTATCTTTTCGCTCAGCTTAATTCTTTCCATTTCCAAACAAAAAGTTTATGGACAATCTTCATTGGTATCAAAAATACTAACTGATACAGCGGCCAATTCAGAAATAAAAAAGGAGAACCAAAAAGTCCTATCCAACAATAAAATCGGTGGCCTTACTTCCTCTGAAACAAATTTAAATCAAATTTTAACCCAGCTTTACTCCAAAACCAATCGTTACTCTACTGAGATAAGTAAGATTAAAGTTTCCCTACAGGAACCCTTGGATACGGCTGAAATGATGGAGAATATCCCCAAGTTGGAAACAGTAAACAAGGATGTCCAAATTCTCATTCAAGACACCTTAAGAAAAGATAATATTCGGTATCTAAAAGGAATATCCTCTATTCTAAATGCTTTACTTGGGGAGGTTGGAAAATATGAACAGATTATAGAAGAAAGGATCGATTTAGTTCTTAAAGCAAATCTGGAATTAGGGAAAATCAAGAATGACACACTTTTGAACTTAAGCAAAAAGGAGTTGGATATTATTCCGGGCCTTTATGACCAAATCACTTCTCTTAAAGGAGAAATAAAAAATTTAGAACAAAAAATACGAGATCAAGAATTAATCCTATCACAATATCAAGTTTTATTAAGTAAAATCAACTTTCAAATAATCTCTAATGAGCAATACTTTAGACTGAAAACAAAGGAGACTAACCGAAAAATATGGACTAAGGAATTAAATTATTTATGGGAGGAAAAAGATGAAGATTTCGGATCAAAAAAATCCACTTGGCGGGTTACTATAGAATCATTCTTTGCTAATTCTTCCTTTGTTATATTATTTTTCGAAAGGAATATTGGAAAGATAGTCGCTTATTTTTTAACCTTTTTTATTGTTGCTTTTTGGCTTAAAAGAATCATTAAAACCATTTCCGATGAAAAAGACCACAGTAGCTCCATCCTTTCCAGAAGTATATCGATAAAAAATCACCCTTTCATTTCAACATTTATTGTAATAACTCCCCTTTACTTCATTATTTTCACAAACCCTCCTATCCCATTTAATTCCGGGATATCCTTTTTGTTTGCACTTGCTGCATCCTGGTTAATCAAAGACTTTTTCCCAAAAAGGTTTCAAAAGATTTGGTGGATATTTATACCGATAAGCATTATTGGACCAACAATCGGTCTAAATTGGGCGCATAATTACAATGAACGCTACCTTCTTGTTGGGACAAACCTTATCGGGATTTTATTAGGAACTCTGACAATCACTAATTGCAAAAAAGAGGACTCCAAAGGAAAAAGCTTACTCATATTTCTAGCATTTTTTATTATCGCTTTTAATTTGTTAGCTCTTTCCGCTAATGTTATTGGAAGGTTTAGTCTTGCAAAACTTCTTTCAATCACCGGAATCACAGGATTCTTCAGGGGTGTGGCTTTATATATCTTCACTATTTTAGTCATGGAGGTTTTTTACCTTGGAATGGAAGCCAACAAAAACTCCACCCTCATCACTAGTTATTTTGATTTCATTGATCTAGAAAAAAGGTTCTCCGGAATTTTAAGGCTCTTTGCAGGTTCAATCTGGCTTTATGGAATACTTTCCTATGTAGGTTATTATGATGTTATCTATGAAAAGGTAAGTGACTTCCTATCGGAAGAATACACAATTGGTAATACCTCATTTACGTTTGGAACGATTTTCCTATTTGTTCTAATCTTATGGGCTTCATCACTTCTAGCAAATATCGTTGCTTATTTCTTTTCAATTATAGATCAAAAAAATGCCTCTTCTAGAAAGAAAAGATTGGGAAGCTCTATCCTTTTAATTCGATTAGTGGTGATAATAATTGGGTTTTTCATCGCCTTAACAGCCGCAAAAATCCCTATTGACAGAATCACTATCGTCCTGGGAGCACTTTCTGTTGGTATAGGTTTTGGCCTTCAGACCATCATCAACAATTTGGTGTCAGGAATTATCTTAGCTTTCGAAAGACCCATCCAAATTGGAGATGAAATTGAGGTTGGCTTAAATAAAGGGACCGTCAAAGAAGTAGGAATCCGAGCTAGTAAAATTTTAGCGTATGATGGTTCTGAGATCGTGGTACCAAATGGAGACTTACTTTCCCAAAGTCTAATCAACTGGACACTTTCGGATAGACGCCGAAGAGTTGAACTGATTATTGGAGTGTCTTACGATTCAGACATGAAAAAGGTAAAATCCCTTTTGACCGAGGCCTTAAATAAAAACAATATTTTAAAAGTTCCACCAGCCAAAGTATTCATGCAAAACTTTGGAGATTCCTCTGTAGACTTCAGGTTGCTTTTCTGGGTGGAAAGTATGGATGTTTGGTTGGAAATCCGTTCCGAGGTTATGAC
>JABXHZ010000135.1 GCA_013373335.1 Cyclobacteriaceae bacterium
CATCGAGTACAGTAACATGTCCCATTTTCCGAAATGGCTTGGTCAGTTTTTTGCCATATAGGTGAATATAGACTCCTTTTTCCGAAATAGCTTCCTCCAGCCCCTCGACATACGCCTCTCCCTGATATCCTTCTTCTCCCAGCAAATTGATCATCGCAGCCGGGCAACGAAGCCCTGTAGCACCTAATGGCCAATTCATCACAGAACGAAGATGCTGTTCAAATTGACTGGTATAATTCGCCTCGATTGTATGATGCCCACTGTTATGGGGCCTTGGAGCAATTTCATTCACCAATACTTCTCCTTCTTTAGTAACAAACATCTCAACCGCCAGAATGCCTACCATATCCAGCTTTAAAATCACCTCTTTAGCAATTTCTTGTGCCTTCTCCTCAATTTCTGGGGAAATGCTGGCAGGGGCAAATAGGAATTCTACCAGATTCGCGGTAGGGTGAAAGGCACATTCTACTGCAGGATAGGCAACCAAATCGCCTTTCGCATTTCGAGCCACCGTCACTGCAATTTCCTTATCAAAATCAATCAGTTTTTCCAATAATCCTGGTGCATCAAAGGCTTTATCCAAATCCGATTCATCACGAAGAATTTGAACCCCACGTCCATCGTAGCCTTCTCGGCCAAGTTTATTTACAGCGGGTAAAAAATGAGCATTTTCCCTCACTTCATTTTTATCTGCAGTCAAGACAAAAAACGCTGTTGGGATATCGTGATCCTGGTAAAACTGTTTTTGCTCTCGCTTATCCTGAATCAAACGAATGATATGGGGTTGAGGAAAAACGCGCTTCCCTTCACGTTGAAGTTGCTCTAAAGCTTCCGTATTGACATTTTCGATTTCAATAGTAATCACATCACAATCCTTTCCGAATTGATATACCGTATCATAATCCCGTAAGGATCCTGTGACAAACTTTTGAGCTAAATCCCGACAAGGCGCATTGGGATCCGGGTCCAGAATGTGAATATCTTGGTTGTAATTGATGGCGGACTGAATCAGCATCCGACCCAACTGTCCTCCCCCGAGGACTCCTAAAATTTGATTTTTTTGGCTCATGATCTTATTGTCCCCAAAAATACACCTTTCAACCCGAAGGAAAAATTAGGATTTATTCCCAAAGCGAATTCCCATTAATTCCATGAGTTTATGCGCATTAAAACTAGGACAAGGACCTGGCTTAATCAGGTAATCAAAATCAATGGTTTCTTCCTGAATTTGGGAATGAAAACTATAATTTTTCAGATAGGAAATCTCGCTTTCCAAACGGCTTAATTCTATATCATGCGTACTGATGATTCCTAAGAACTCACGAGAGGCTAATTGCCGTATCAAGGCCTCGCTTCCGGCAATTCGGTCTTCCGTATTGGTCCCCTTCAGAATTTCATCCAATAGGAAAAACAATTTTTCACCGCTTTCCAACCGATCAATCATGCCTTTTATCCTACTCAATTCCGCATAGAAAGAGCTGATACTTTGTCCCAGATTGTCGGAATTCCGCATACTAGTATAAAGTTTAAAACTCCCCACCCGAAGGAATTCCGCAAAGGGGCTCAAACCTAAATTGACTAGGACCAAATTAATACCAAGCGTGCGCATAAAGGTGGTTTTCCCACTCATATTGGCTCCTGTAAGTAAAATGAGCTTTCCCGATTGATCCATGGAAAAATCATTTGCCACAGCTGTTTGGGGATGAAGTAAGGGATGGAAAATGCCCTTGGCCTCGAATTCCATTTTATCTGAAAGCTCCCATTTTCCAGATTGGCTTTCCTCCCGCTCAAAAATTGCCAAGGAAGTCAACACTTCCCAATGTGCTAATTCCTCAGGAAGACCTGCGATTTCTTTTCCATAGCTATTTTTCCATCGAGCCCATCGGTGATAAATCAATAAATCAATCCAAAAGAATAAATTCAGGGGAATATATAGCAGGTTGAGCCTATTTTGAATCCAAAGAGATAGGCGATCAAGTTCTTCGAGAAGTTCAGAAGTCGAAGCTCCTGAAGCTTGGCCCAATTTATTTCTATGATTTTTTAAAATGGGGTGTTCAAAATTTTCCTGATCCAAGAGATTCAGCCAATTCCTATATGTTTTCAAAACCGATTGGGAAGGTATCTTATCTCCTGCTTCTTTCAACTCCTTGAAAACTAAACCTAAAAACGGAAGCCCAAGCAGAAACCAAATTCCCAAAAATTGAGATGGAATTACACTTATATAAGCAAGTGCTCCGATTATTACTCCTCCAACTAGCCCAATCCAACCAATTACATGAAGAAAGGATTTGGAGCGAACAGTTTGACTCATCCATTTACTCCAATCAATTGCTTGTTCCTTTTCATTGTAAAAAGCTTTCCCAACAGCCTCGAAGGCCCGAAGAAAGTCCCCCTTCCCGGCCAATTCACGGATAGCCCCATGAAGTTGATGACCTTTTTCCACATGCAATTGTGCTTTCAGTTGGGAGGCTAGGAATTGTCTTGCTTGATTGGATTGGGTATGATTTAGCAGCTGAAAAAAAGAATGCTGACCAAAAAGGTCCAAATCGTTACAAAAGGGATGATTGATATCCAAAAATTCTGAACCCGGATCCAAATCTTTAAGAATTCGGCCTGCTCTTAACTCTTTTTCTTTTTGAATTTTAGAGAGGGATTGAAAAATAGCTGCCTGATCCTTTAAAAAATGATGCTGTTGAATGGCCCAAACAAAGGCCCAAAAAAACAATCCTGCTGCAAATAGCCAATAAAAGGCATCGGAAAAGAAAAGTACCACGCAAGCACCTAAGGCTATGAAAAGAAATAAGCGCAGCATAGAGAAAGCTGCCATTTTCTTTTGCACAAGCTGTTCCTTCAACTGAATTCCTTCCGACTGAAAATCAAAACTCCTTTTCATCTCTCTTTAATTTGATTTTCATGGGACAGATAGAAAAACAATGAATGGTAGAACGCTTCCTCTGTTTATATCCAAAAATCATTTTCATTTCCATGTTCAAATATGGGGAAAGCATTTCGGAAATTTTATGGTGCTTTGAACGTTATCAGTAATATCACGTTCAAAGTATCATGGGAAAAAAGAAACCGGCGGATCAAAAAGAACCTCAGAAAACGGATTGGGACTTTCCGGATTTTTCAGAAAATATGGGAATTTTTCCATCGGATGTTCCTTTCGGCAGGAATATTGGATGTGGAGGAAAAAGTATTAAAAAAGAAGATCAATCCTCAA